>CAKQTF010000169.1 GCA_934276695.1 uncultured Spirochaetales bacterium | reverse complement strand
TCCATACAGACCTCTTCAGGACACATGAATTTTCAAACGGCAAGGATCTTTCGATGCTCAACTTGAGCAACTATGATCTTGTCGTGATTGACGAATCCCACAATTTCCGCAATGGAGGACAGATCTACGGGGATGAGAAGAAGGAGAACCGTTACGCACGTCTGATGAACCAGGTCATCAGGAAGGGTGTGAAAATGAAAGTGCTGATGCTCTCGGCAACTCCGGTCAACACGAAGTTCCTTGACCTGAAATGCCAGCTAGAGCTTGCCTACGAAGGAGACACTTCAAACATAGATTCGCTTCTCAATACGAAACGTTCAATAAACGATATCTTCACTTCCGCTCAAAAAGCATTCAACAGGTGGAGCAAGCTCAAACCTGAAGAGAGGACTACGGACTCGCTCCAGAAGTCGCTTGACTTCGATTTCTTCGAACTTCTTGATGCCGTCACCATTTGCAAGATCCAGGAAATACATCCAGACCTATTACAGCACAAAAGACATCGGAGAGTTCCCTACTAGACTGACGCCCATCTCGTTCAGACCGCCTCTGACGGATCTGGACAAGGCAATCACGTACAACGAAATCTTTGACATCCTCATGACGCTGAATCTCTCCGTCTACACGCCATCGGCATTCATCCATCCGAGCATGAGGAAGAAGTATGATGAGCTCTACGACAGCAGCAAATCCAATGCGAACCTGAATCAGCTGGGACGTGAGCAAGGTATCCGTTATCTCATGGCTGTGAACCTCATGAAGAGGATGGAAAGCTCCGTACATTCATTTCCGGCTGACGCTCGAGAGAATACATGACTACATTTCCTCAATCGTCTCCCTCATCAAAGAATTTGAGATGCACAAAAATGATGTGCTGACTCTTACTGACATCTCGAATGTCACAGAATTCGACAGTGATGAAGAGAACGCAGAAGACTTGCTCAAAGTCGGACGAAAGGTGCAGATCAGCCTTGCCGACATGGACACGATCAGCTGGAAAAGGGATCTTGAGGCTGATCTAGACAACCTCTCAATTCTTGATTCTGTAGTTCGCTTAAACAAAGAAGAATATGGAAGGTCATAAAATGAATGCACGTTGCACGGATTGAAATGCAAAACTCTTTTTTGCTCAGTATGAAACACCATTGCTCATGAAAGAGGTATGTATCCTATCTAAACGACATCTTTTTCTATGACATTGTTAATTGCAGTATTTCATCGATAGATGCTAATTTCAGAGCCCTGACAATTGCAAACGAAACTCATTTGCAAATGATTGGAATACAACTGCATGAATTGCAATAAATCAAGTCACAATGATGGAGATGAATCTGCAAGTGATATTGCATCACCAGGGCTGACTAATTGAAAATGCAATCGTCTTGCACAAGAGCGCATTGCCATTTCTCAATATTGATAATTATTTACTTATTGTGATACAAATTATTATTGCAGAGTGATTTGAGGTTATTTTGACGGGCTGGGGTTCGAGCCCCGTCTCTCACGAACAAGACTCTAGGTTCTGCTTAGAGTCTTTTTTTTCTTCGGGGTCACTGAATTAAAGCTGTTTTAATAAACCTGAAATCGGCTTGCCTTCCTTCTATTGTAACGCATCTCCGCATCTGAATTGCAATGGTTACATGATGCTTATTGTTTGAAGCTGACAATCAATAATTCTCCTATCCCAGAGCCAATCTAGGAAAAGGTTCCATGGAAGAAGCATGATTCCGTCATCTGTCGTTCTTGAGATGCTATCCCTTGAGACGGCAATGTATTTACTGAATATCCATTCCTTCTGCTGAGGCCCATCACGCATGTTGCGTATCTCCGTGCCCCTTGAGGATGGCAAACTCATCAACAGCCAAATGATGTTATAAACATGACAAATATCATATAGCCAGTCCTTTTTCTTCAAAAAAGAGAGGGGGATATTCTCAGATGCTATATGTCTGGACTCGAATAGGCCTTATCTCAGGATTTTTTTGGAAATATGCGTCCCCAGGATAGTAAAGATAGACAGCTTCATTACTAAAGAAATGAACTCTGCTCTGAATTCTGTTCACTGCTTTGAATGAAATATGAGCTGGGAAATTCACAAGGAATTGTCCAATCAGATTACCAGGCACTTTTTCAGATGCGAGTATCAAATGGATACCAGCTACTTTTGCCTTTGCACATAGTTTGCTACAGAAATCTGTAAGCAGATCTGAAAGTAGATATCCTTTAAATCCAGAGTAATCTGCCATTACGAATACAAGATATGGCAATTTATCTATTGCTTGCTGATTATATGCTTTTATGTTTCGTACTCCAGCATTTGATAGAAGAGCATACCTTCTTTCAAGTTCCTCCAGAAGCCATTCCATCTTTTCAACAAGTGTCCCCAAGTCATGAATTACAGGACATTCAAGATATTCTGCTCCATCATATGAATTGAAATCATATTCCAGATTATCCACCAATATAAACTTTGCTTTTCCGGTGTTTGAGATTGAGTCAATTGCAAGTTTCAGAAATGTGGCCTTTCCGTAACCATTTTCACCTCCAACCAGCAGATGCGGCAATTCAAGAAGATCCAGAATAATATCTCGTTTTCCATCATTTCCTAATGGGAGCGGAAGCTCAAGCCCGGACTGAGACAGCTTGTCTTTAATAGTATCAGCCTTTATTACGTTCAGTTCAGAGTTCTTCTCTGTTATTATCAGAACATCTTCATACTTTGATACCTGAGGAAGGAATCCAGCCTTTTCTCCAATATTGGATTCCAGTCTGTCCAATCTGTTCCTGGAGATTCTTAGTGATGAAATGATTTTTAGCTGATGCCTCGAATAAGATGAGAACTCCCGCACTCCAACATAATCAGCTTTGATTCTCAATGCCTCAAGTTCTTCAATAATAATATCTTTGAAATCCATATCTGTTTTCTCCCAATCCATTATAAAATCTGCGTCAGCAAAATAATATGTTGTTCCGATAACTTCAGTAAGTATCAACTTCTACTTGCTATGGCAACCAAAACAGCAATTAGAAGTGCAGTTATCCAGAGTATTGTATGAACCAAAATCACTTTGTCTGCATCGTACAGTAAAATAGTTATCGAAAACCTCGTTGATTAAGGCATTATCAGCACGGTTGATGTAAAAATGAATAAAATCATAGTTCCAATCAGAGCATGTAATGTAATAGTCGCATGTTGTACTGAATACCGCCTGATTCATTCTTTCCCCATAGCAATTGTAGATTTCCAGTTCTTTGCCTTTATACTTTTTATCAGCTTCTACCATATTGGATCTGTAATCAAGCATATATTCGTTGAAAGATACTCTGATCACATTACTATCGTTGTCCTGTTCTAGTGGATTATAGACGTTTATCAGTTTTTCAATGGCAGATACAGGAACATTCAGCTCAATTGCGATTTCAGAAAGCCTTTCATCCGAAACTGCAGAAAGAGAACAGGCAGAAATCAATGCAAAAAGAATCAAAAAGAGTTTTTTCATTTCTAATCCCTCCTGATTCCCGATTATCAACTATATCTGTCTAATTTCCTGAGACACTTTGAAAACAGGTTTCACTTGTGCATTTCTGCAGTATCATGAATAGATTCCTTAGGCTTCTCTACTATCCAATCAGGCTTGATAAGACGGGCTTCTGTTCCCATATAGCGAAGCTACCTGATAAGCGCAATCCCGCCTCTTGTGCGATTCGCCAGGCTGAAGGAGAAGAGGATTGATGGACTGATCGCTCATGCCTCATTCCCGATATCCACAGGGA
>CAKQTF010000168.1 GCA_934276695.1 uncultured Spirochaetales bacterium | reverse complement strand
TGCCATTGATTTCTTATATGGATTATCCATATGGTTCTTCTCGAGATAATCATCTATTGCAGCCCTAAGGGCCTTGTCGCCAAGGACTGAGCAGTGGAATTTATGCTCAGGAAGGCCTCCAAGCGCATCGGTTATCATATTCGGGGTTATCCCATAGGCATCCTTAAGGGACATTCCCTTGACAAGCTCGCTCATCATCGAAGTCGAGGCAATAGCAGATGCGCATCCGTATGTAAGCCATCTGATATCGCTTATCTTCCCATCCTTGACCTTGATTCCGACCCTCATCTGATCACCGCAGGCAAGGGAGCCGACTTCGCCGACACCATCCGGCTCGAAGTCCTCATTCTCCTGCCAGAGGTTCCTCGGATTCATGAAATGATCCTTAACTGTATCTGTATATACCCACTGGGCCATAAAACTAGAATTAGCCATATCACGCCTTCCTTGTGCTCATAGAGCGTATTCTTTCAATAATAGGAGGAAGCTTATCCAGGACATACCTGACATCATCCTCTGTATTATACCTGCCGAACGAGAATCTTATCGAGCCATGTGCAAGCTCCACATCAAGCCCGGCTGCAAGAAGCACATAGCTTGGCTCAAGGGATCCGGATGCGCATGCAGATCCGGTAGAGACCTCAATCCCTTCAAGGTCCAGGTACAGAAGTATTGACTCTCCTTCTGCAGAAGGGAATGAGACATTCAGAGTCCCAGGAAGGCAGAGGCTCTCATCATTTGTCCCATTTACGACAACATTAGGGATCCTCTCCTCAATCCCATGCCTCAGCATCTCCCTCAGATGCCACAGCTTATCATGCTCTTCACTGAGTCCTTTGCGAGCCAGCTCCGCTGCCTTGCCCATCCCGATTATGCCCTGCGTATTATATGTGCCGGCTCTCATACCCTTCTCCTGATGGCCGCCATGGACAAAAGGAGAAAGAGGAGCGCTCTTCCTGCAGTAGAGCACGCCTACCCCCTTAGGACCATAGAACTTATGGGCCGAGCATGAAAGGTAATCCGCATTGATAGCCTTGACCGATACCGGGATCTTGCCTATTGCCTGGGTTGCATCAGTGTGGAAGAATGCACCTGCTTTATGGGCAAGCTCAGATGCTTCCCTGACAGGCTGTATTGCCCCTGACTCATTGTTTCCGGTCATAATTGAAACAAGTGCCACATCAGGGCCAAGCATACCCTCAAGCACATCAAGCTTCAGGATGCCCCGGGAATCAACAGGAGCAAAGTCAACCCTATAGCCTTTTGCCTTAAGGTACTTTGCTGTCTCGATTGATGCTGGGTGCTCAACTGATGAGATTATTATCCGATTCCTATCAGAACCTCCATCTATTCTGTCCCTGAATACATTGAAGACAGTATTGTTGGCTTCTGAAGCACCGGAGAGGAAATAGATCTCTCCGGAATCCGCATCTATAAGCTTAGCTACCTCTTCCCTTGCCCACTCGATGCCAGCTTCAGCATCACGTCCAAGAGTATGCATTGAGGAAGCATTACCGAAAAGAGAATCATTCTCTCTCATTATCTCCTTCACTTCCTCTGCCATACAGGTAGTAGCATTATTGTCTAGATAGACAAAGCGATTGCTATCCATATATAAACCTCTACGATTAAATTAGCTAAAGTGAATAGAACGGTCAAGCATTCATGCTCTATTAATTGGTCTATTAAATATCAGGGAATCATTCAGCATTCTCTATTGAAGAGAGGATGAATGGCAGATCCTTTGCCAACCGCATATGATGGCGCTTCATGAATTCCACATAAGCACAGTCAGATGGGAGTGAATGTGATAGCGCAGCCATTATAGGAGTGACTTTCCTGCATCTTCTGCTCTTCCGGAAACGGTTCTTGTATACAGTGCATAAAGCTGTGCCCTCATCAAGATACTCACAGGGCTTTCCAGGATCAATCAGAAGGAAATCCTCAGTGACAATCTTCTCGTGGCAGCAGAGGCCGCAGCATCTGCATATCGATTCCCAGTCAGTCATCGAATGATTCCATGTGGGGATATGAGACATGAGGATGGATGTCTATGAAAGACAATGAGGCCTTGCCTGATGACAGAACCTCAAAATCTGCCCGATGCTTCCGGGAGAAAGTCCTCCTTTCAGACTTCATTCCGATCACCTCCATTATGATATTCCCATCCTCTTCCTTTCTCAGTGATATATCATCCTGGTAATCTATCATGCCGATGTCAGCAAGCTCATATCCGCCACTGAAGCCATATGGGATGTTGATATTGAGGAAGGCATCGCCTTTTATATACCTGAGAAACCGGCTGAGATTCTCGGCAAGGAAGCCTGCAGCAGGCATGAAGTCATAAGATCCATCCTCAGGATTCTTATCAGCACTTATCGCAATTGCCTTTATGCCATAGATAGCAGCCTGCCGGGCAGCACCGCACGTACCTGAATATGTGATATCAGTACTGGCATTATAACCATGGTTTATGCCGGATACCACTGCATCTATAGGCTCAGATATCAGTCCGCTCTTTATCGGGTATATTATGCAGTCAGCTGGAGATCCGGTAAGATAATAATGGTCTTTTCTGAATTCAGAGGCTCTTACACAGCCCATGACAGTCATGGAATGGGATTTTCCGCTCTGCTCTGTCTCCGGTGCGACCATGAAGACCCTGTGGCCATGCGCTGTAAGGACCTCATCAAGGGCATTTATCCCTTCTGCCTTATATCCATCATCATTTACAAGTAGTATATTCATCAGCCAATTATCCTTATCGAACCATATGGAGCAAATCTTCTGAGAACTGCATGAAATCCGAAGATCCTTTCATACTCCTCTAAGCGAGTAGTATATTCTAGCTCGCTTTCTGATTCAATCAGGATAAGCATCATCCCCGGCCTTCCAAGGGCTATCTGGGCGATTCCGGAAACAGAAGGAAGCTCAAGGGCACGCTTAACAAGCCAGTCAGTCTCAGGGCTTGTGAGCTCAGCCTTATCTGCAAGATTGCGCTGCTGAAGTGACAGAAGGCGGCCGAAGCCAATGACATTCCCAGAAGAGATCAGCTCTGCTCCTTTCCTTGCCATGCTGCTTTCCTCAAGCACATATTCAATATAATGCCTGTCTATCTCAGGCAGCTGCCGTGAATATGACCGGATCTCCTTATCAGAGAGGCAAAGCAGATTCTTCTCTTTAGGAAATGCTTTCCTGAATGAGCTGAAGACCGGGATAAGCTCTGCTCTGAATTCATCAAGCAGCTGGAGCATGATCGATGATGGTATCGAGGAATCAAGCATATAGCAGCATGAGCATAAGGATGCTGATGCACTTACATGGGCATGGCTGCTGCCTGCAAGATCAAATGATAGCAGATAGTTCTCACGGCTTTCGAATATCGCAATGATATCACGCTCTTTTGAACGGCATGATGATGAGAACTGCATAGCCTTCCTTGCCATAGAGAGGATCTCCTCAAGCGGAAGACATAGCTTATACAGTTCATTTATCATCATTGAGATGCCGGAAAACAGCATTGCGTTCATTGTCTCGCCTTCCGATGAAGATGAATCATATATGGCGATGTTCATGCCTCTAATCCTGTATCCGGAGCTCTGGAATGAAAGGACTATGGCCTTAATAGGATTTGCCCTTTTGTCTTCCTTCCGGTACTTTATGCTGCTGAGCAGGAACTTCTTCTTATCCTGCTTCGATGCGTTATAGATCCTGACATTATTATCATCTCTGAGCGATGCGGAAATCATCATCCCATCAGATACTGTGCACATCAGCGAGAAGCCATCCACGTAGTCAGC
>CAKQTF010000167.1 GCA_934276695.1 uncultured Spirochaetales bacterium | reverse complement strand
TCGCTTGGCGCTGAGATCGGAGCTGAGATAGAGACATGCAGAGGTAGGATAGATGCTGTTCTTGAGACTAAGAAGAATATTTATATAATGGAATTCAAATACAACAGGCCAGCAGATGAGGCACTGGCACAGATCCATGGTACGAAATACTATGAGCCCTATCTTGCAGATAAGAACAGGAGGTCCATACACCTTGTCGGGATGAGCTTCTCATCTGAAGCGAGGAATATCGGCGAGTGGAAAGAGGAGATCCTGTAAGACTGCACTCACACAGATTCCTTCCAATATATGATTATTGTATCTATACTTAGTGGACTGGAGATCAACAGTAGCCATAATAGATATAGGGCAGAATCAATGAAATTATGCTTAGTTTTAATGCTAAAAGGACTTTATGTTTGACAGATCAGAATTAGATGCTTTTAAATTATTTCGTGTTTGTGATTTTGAAGATAGTAATGATCTTGAACTATTAGCTTTTTCCAAAGCAGATTCAAGTCCAGTAATTTTATCCCGTGATAAGTTTTCTGATAATTTAGTAGTTAAACCATTTACAAGAACACTGCCTGAAAGTAGTTTTGGTATATCATCTGAAAGGGCTTTTGATATGTTCTCGAAAGACCAGTTCTTATCTGAATGAGCAAAAAGAGGGGAGCATCCTGCTCGGATACCCCCTTGTCCTGTACCATTCAGGTATTACTTGAATAGGTTGAACCATCCAAGCAGTGCCATGATCATATAGCAGAGAAGAAATGCAAATGCGCATATGAACTGCTTAGGCAGCAGCTTCTCTCTCATCTCATCATCCTTGCATCCGATGAGGGCCATTGAGCCTCCCTGGCTGAATGGTGATAACCCAGTTGCTCCTGTCCCTGCAAAGAGTGCGACTGTCATGGCAACAGGTGAGAGCCCTGTCGCAGCAGCTATTGCTGGGAACATTGGAATGAAGAGCGGGAAGATCACAGCAGGACCTGTAGTCACAAAGCTCAGAAGCCCTGCAAGCAGCACGATGGTTGGTATTATGAGAAATCTCGGGATGCTTCCGCCAAGCCAGCTTCCGATGACATCTGTAACACCCATTGAGACAGCAAGTCCGATCAGTGTTGACATTCCGCAGATCATGATGATTGTTGTCCATGGAATCTTGTTCTTCACAACATCTGCAGTCTTGGCAAGATTAAGTGCTGAACATAGCACGATGCCTAGGCATGAGAGCACCTGGATATCGAACTTTGATGAGAACCACTTTGTTGCAGGATTAGGGAAGAACATGTTGCAGAATACAGGAACTATAATAAGCACCATCATTGCGACTATGATTGCAATCGTTATCTTCTGGTTCTTATTGAATGGCTCCGGTTTCCTGATGTTTGCTGCATTGACCTTGTATCCTTTGAATATCACATAGACAACAAGGAAGAACAGTGTGCATATTGCCATCAGTGTTATTCCATAACCCCATCCGATTGAATATGCCTGGGCCTCAGTCAGTGTATTGGCTGCAATGCCGCGGAACATTGACCCTGAGCTTGTCCATGGCTGGAGTCCTCCACCCATTGATCCTAAGAATACGGCTAGCACAGCAAGAATAGGGGAGAAGCCCATTTCCGCAGCCAGAGTGAAGGCGATAGGTGACATGAATACAGGTGTTGCAGCAGCACCAGCTCCCATTGTTGAGACTACGAAAGTCGCAAAATACAGAGCTATAGGAAGAGCCCATGAATGGTTGCGTGTTGCATATATCATCCTGTTTGCTACTCCCTGTATAGCGCCATTCTCAGATGCATAGCCATAGAAGAAGCAGACTACCATCATCAGGAACAGGAGCTTAGTCGGGAACAGTGCAACAATGCTTGCTATTGACTGCTTCATCACAATCGTTCCGATCAGGAATGCAAAGCAGAGTGCTACGATTCCTATGTTGCATTTTGTCTTTGATGCAACGATTATCGTTACTATTATCGCTGCTATGAACATTATGAGTCCTGCTGTCGTGCTCATTCTGCTGCCTCCTCTTTCTTTTCCCTTGGCGGGATGTTTGTTGTCATTGCGAATGAGCCCCCATCCACATCAATCCTTGTCCCTGTGATGAAGCTTGACTCATCGCTCAGAAGGAAGACTGCTGCATTTGCGATGTCTTCTGCTTCTCCAAGTCTCTCAATCATCCGTATGCGTGCCTTCTGTGCATCCTTGTAGATGCCAAGCTTGTTTGACATAAGCCCTGTCGGCGTCTTCATCGGTCCTGGGCAGATTGCATTGCATCTGATATTGTCATCCGCGTACTGCATTGCAATTGATTCAGTGAATGCAATTACACCTGCTTTTGCGGCTCCGTAAGCTGCGCTGAATGCAGGCATATGCCCAGCAATAGATGAGATATTGACAATCCCGCCACCTCCGGCCTTGATCATCTCAGGAATCACATACTTGCAGCAGAGGAATGCGCTTTTTAGATTGATGTTCATCGTGAAGTCCCAGTCTTCCTCACTGAGTTCTGCAACCCTTATACCCTTTCTTGCCTCAAGGCAGATCCCGGTGTTGTTTGAGAGAATGTCTATCTTGCCGAAAGCCTTTACGCCTTCTTTTACCATAGCCTGTATCTCATTTGCATCAAGGACGTTGCACTTGACTGCAATGGCTCTTCCTCCATCTGTCTGGATCATCCTGACGGTCTCTTCGGCAGATTCCAGCTTGATATCCGCCGCAATCACTGCTGCTCCTTCCTTTGCGAATCTCAGGCACATGCCTCTGCCAAGGCCAGAGCCTCCGCCGGTCACGACTGCAACTCTATTTTCCAGTCTTCCCATTGTGTTTCCTCCTTTTGGGTTCTGTATGATTTGCTTCAATAGAATTCTTTCCATCTCTTTCTGGTATGTGAGGGACAAGATTCAGCATCCCTCCATCAACAGGCAGCATTGCACCTGTTATGTATGAGGCGTCATCAGATACAAGGAATACTGCAGGCCTGGCTATTTCCTCAGGCCTTCCAAGTCTCTGGATAAGCCTGACCCTGTAAAGGTCAGAATCAGAGAACAGCCCCTGCTTCTTTGCTGCGATTCCGCCAGGTGTCTCAATTGCGCCAGGGCATATTGAATTGCATCTGATATTATCATCCGCATACTGTATTGCGATTGATCTTGTTATTGCTATGACCCCTGCTTTCATCGAGCTGAATGCAGCACTGAATGCTGGGTACCATCCTGCAATCGATGAGATGTTGAGTATTGACCCTCCGCCGGATTCCACCATTCTGGGGATAACGGCTCTTGCAGTATTGTGTATGCTCTTGAGGCCGAGGCTGAATGTATCGTCCCATTCCTTATCAGAGAGATCTGCGATCCTTATCTTCTTCCTTGCCTCAACTGCATCTCCTGTATTGTTGCATAGGATGTCAATCCTTCCGTATTTCCTATAGACTTCATCTGCCATGGACTCAACTGATTTCGGAGATCTGACATCTGTCTGTATGAAGAGTGCCTGCCCAATCTCGCTGCAGATCAGGCTCTCTGTCTCCTTTCCTCTCTCATCATCGATATCCGCAAGCACTGAGATTGCTCCCTCTCTTGCAAACTCAATGGCAATCGCTCTTCCGATTCCTGATGCTGCACCTGTGATTATCGCAATCCGGCCTTCAAGCTTTCCCATAATCACCTTCCGAATATATTTGTCAGGTAGTAGAGCCCTGTGCGTCTGTCAAAAGCAAGCTCGGTGCTTGTATTGAGCCCTTCAAGGAAAAGCCTTATATCCTGTATATCCCGGTCGAAGGATCTGCTGTTTATATCAAATTCGCTGCAGAAGGACTCTC
>CAKQTF010000166.1 GCA_934276695.1 uncultured Spirochaetales bacterium | reverse complement strand
CTTACCTGCCGCGCTTTCCATCCTGTCAATGATATAGCAAAGAGTGCATCAGCACTCCTATCCGATGATGGTAAGGCACTGTTCTATAAGGGGCAGAGGACCAATGCTGAAAGAGAGCTTGAAGCGCTTTCAGCTTCCTATTCATTTGATAGCCGCATCGAGCCTCTTGAGGTTCCGTATCTTGATGAGGAGCGTGTCCTCATCGTGCTTTCTCACTGGAGGATGAAGTGAAGAAGAAAGGCAGGTTCTCGTTAGTTCTATCTATCATAATCATTGTTCTTGGCGTGGCGGAGATAACGCTTGGTGCTCTGTACTGCCTCGGACTGCTGAGCATACCGGTTCTAAGCAGCCTTATGAATGCAATAGAGGCCAATCTTGCGCTATTCTGCACTGGATATGGCGTTGTAACACCTGGTATCCTCCTTCTCCTGATCGGTCTTATGATGATTTCATTCAGGAACAGGAAGCCATTCTCGCATTTCTATGAAGTGTATGTGATCCCGGAGTATCTTACGCTTGAGATATTCATAAGACAGCTCAGAGGCGAGCCGATGCCTCAGATGATCAATGGATATCTTGAGAAGGCTGCGATAAGCAGCAAGACGCTCCTGCTAGGCTTCGCACTTGCTCTTGAGGTTGTACTCGGCCTGTTCCTGCTTTACCTTGCATCCTTCCTTGATTCATCGTGGAGACGGAAGCGTGACTGGAAGATGAAGAAGCTCATACATGATGGCGTGCTTCCATCCGAGGAAGAAGAGGCTGCCGATAAGGAGAGAATCCATCAGGAGAAGCTGAATGCAATCGAGGAGAAGAAGATAGCGCGCCAGGTTGCAAAGCAGGAGAAGGAAAGAGCGAAGGCTGAGGCTGCTGAGAGAAAGAGGGCAGAGAAGGAAGCTAAGAGAGACCAGAAGAGCTATGAGAAGCTGAGAGAGAAGAAGGAGCGGAAAAGAGAGGCAGAAGAGGCTAAGGCCAGAGCCAGGGAAGCCGCTGCTGCTGATAAGGAAAGAGAGAAGGCTGAGATCCAGGCATCAAAGGAAGCAAAGCTTGCAAGGAAAGAGGAGCGCAGAGCACTGAAGGAGCAGAAGAAGCTTAAGTCAAAGGCCGATGCTGAGGATGAGCTTCCTCCTCTTGAGTTCGCAGCCTCTCCTGCAAATCCGAATAATCCTCTTGAATTCCCATCATTCTCTGAGATGCCGGAGCTTAAGACGATTGAGCATGCGGATGCTGTGCCTGCAGCTGAGGCTGATGATATTCATGAATACAGCATAGGAGCCCCGATTGAGAGCAATATAATCGGAGCAGTAAAGGATGATATCGAGAGGCCGATGATACAGTCTGATGAGAATGGCCATTTCAGATCCGGCGGGATGATAGAAGCGACTCTTGAGTCATTCAATAGCCAGAGCGGGAGAGCAGAGCTGCCACCGCAGCGCCCTATAATAGGCTATGATGATGTGCCGGCTAAGACAGCAGGGAAGACTAATGGAAGCAGAAGCAGCTTCGCTCCGTCAAATCTGTCTCCGGATCATCCGAGGTACAGGCTGTTCCAGGCACTGCAGAATAATGAGCATCCTGCAGAGAGCGCCGTGCATGAAAAGGAAGATCCTGCTCCTGCGCCTCTGAATTCGGCTCCGTCAAATCTGTCGCCTGACCATCCGAGGTACAAGCTGTTCCAGAATCTGCAGAATGACAGAAGGCCTGAGCCACCAGCTGAGCCAAAGACTGAGAAGTCTTCGATAGCTCCGTCCGGTCTGTCTCCTGATCACCCGAGGTACAAGCTTTTCCAGGCAATCGCAGATAAGGCAGGAACAGGAGGATCTGTTACTCATTTCCCAGGAAAGGCATTCCAGCCAGAAGAGGACTCGGATGAGGAGATCATCAGAAGCACATATGAGGAAGCACCGAAGGTGGCTCCTGCATCATTTTCTGCTGCTGTAGAGGAAAGGCCTATGCCTGATAGGAATCAGAGTGCAGAGCCTCAGCAGGTAAGAGCAGAGGAAAGCCAGTCTTTCCGTATGCCTGCGAGTGCAGCGCCTGAAGTTGTCCAGCAGAAGGCAGAGCCATCGCCATATTCTGGCAGAGAGGAGACTTACAGAAAGCCTTCAGAGCCGGACTCATCATCAGTGGCAGCTGCGGATGAGGGTGCAGAAGAGACAGGTGAGCAGGAGAATGAGCTGGAGCTCAGCGTTGGAATCGGAGGGCTCTCTTCTAATAACATGGGATTCTACGCTATTAAGCAGCGGTCTCAGAGAAGCTATGCAGCTCCTCCTGTATCACTTCTGACAGACTATCCGAGTGTCGGCTCTGAGCTTGATCCGCTTACTATAAGCAAAGGCAATATCATAGTGGAGGCGCTTGCCCAGCAGAAAGTCTATGTAGAGCTTATCGATATAATCAAGGGACCTACTGTCACTATGTATGAGCTTAAGCTTGCCGAGGGTACCATCATCTCAAAGATCAAGGCAAGGGAGGCTGAGCTGAACTATGCTCTTGGAGGCTCAAGGATCAGGATCCTTGCCCCAGTGCCTGGAAAGCAGGCTGTCGGAATAGAGGTGCCTAATGCCACGAGGGATACAATCGGATTCAAGGACATGATATATGCACTGAGGGCGAGTGATAAGTACATGGGATTCAAGGTTCCTATGATCCTTGGAAAGACAATCACAGGCGAGCCTGTGGTGATTGATGTATGCAAGATGCCGCATATGATAATCGCAGGAACCACAGGCTCAGGAAAGTCTGTCTGCATAAACTCCTTCATCAATACGATCCTGTATCAGAAGGGGCCGAAGGAAGTCAGGCTTCTGATGGTTGACCCTAAGATGGTTGAGCTTTCGATGTATAATGGCATTCCGCATCTTCTCACACCTGTGATCACGGATGCAAAGCGTGTTGTAAAGGTGCTTAACTGGCTTGTTGAGGAAATGGAGAGGCGCTATCAGATGATCTCGAAGTTCGGCGTGAGGAACATAGAGGGCCTCAATGATAAGCTGGCACGTGAGCATATCGCAGCTGAGCGCATGCCGTATATTGTCCTCATCATGGATGAGTTTGCTGATATGATGTCTGTTGTCGGCAAGGATATAGAGAATCTTGTCGCACGCCTTACAGCAAAGGCCCGTGCTGCCGGAATCCATCTTATCCTTGCAACTCAGCGTCCTTCTGCGGATGTCATAACAGGCACTATCAAATCGAATCTTCCTGCAAGGATAGCATTTGCTGTCTCATCAGGCACTAACAGCCGTGTAATACTTGACGAAGGAGGAGCAGAGAGCCTTCTTGGAAAAGGTGATATGCTGCTTCTTAATCCGAGCGTCATGGGACTGCAGAGAATACAGGGAGCATTCCTTTCTGATGGCGAAGTCGATGCGATCAGCAGCTTTGTCAGGAAGAACGCCGGGGAGCCTGATTATCTTTCAGAGGATCTTTTTGAGGATGATGACAGGGATTCTGATTCTGGTGATTCATCTGATGTCATACTCTCTGACAGCGATAGCGATGAGGCTTTATATGAACAGGCCAAGTCGATATGCTTTGAGAGGAAATGCGCATCCGCAAGCTATCTGCAGCGGAGGATGAAGATCGGGTACAACAGGGCTGCAAGGCTGATAGAGATGATGGAAGAGGATGGAATCGTAGGTGAGGCCCATGGCTCAAAGCCACGTGAGATCCTGCGGTATGAATAAGAGGTGATCTGAATGAAGAGAGCAATATGCAATGGTATTCTGATTGATGAGAAGGATGCAGTCCTGCCGGTTACTAAAAGAGCTGTGCAGTATTCATTCTCTGTTTATGAGGCACTGAGGATAATCA
>CAKQTF010000165.1 GCA_934276695.1 uncultured Spirochaetales bacterium | reverse complement strand
GTATATCCCTTACCGTCAAAGTATTTGAAGCCTTCACTGGTACTTTTGCCTGTGCCTTCGAACCTGAGATAGAAACGCACGCTGTTATTCGAAGTCAGCACATTGCCTGCATCCTTATGGATAAAACGGAATCCATTGCTGTTCTGCACAAATGGGTCAGAGCTTGCAGAGAAGAATATCCTTGAGACAGCCCTGCTTTCTGCAGGCGGCTGGGTAACAGCGTTGCCTGACAGGAAATTCTGCATGAAATCAAGGGATCCGATATTGATCCAGCGCCCTGTGTATTCCCTGTTAAGGTTTATATTGGCTGTCGTAGTATTCAGGTATATGGATGTCTTATCCTCTTCGTAGGAGGATATTGCATTGCTGTATCCAGAGAAAGGAATAGGAAGCGTCATACTCTTACTGAACTCATACTCACTGCCATCAGCAGCATAGTAGACAATCCGCAGGACTGCAGAGATTGAGACAAGTGCAGAATAATCATTCGCATCAACAAGAGGATACTGAGCTCCGCCGATCATCACACCTGACTGAGACACGCCACCATCATCAACAGGAAGCGAGATGATGAAATCAAGCCAGAAGTTGCCGTAATTATCTGTGATCTTCTTACCCATGTCCGTTGTAATCCAGACATTATCCTCTGGCGGAGTGAAATAAAGGAGCTTGTTATCATACTTATTTCCTGAATATCCGCCTGCATTATATGCATCGAAAACCTTATAGTTTGATATTCCATACAGATTAAACGGGCGCACAATCGACGGATTCGACTGCGAGACAAAATTGAACCCTCCGACACAGTCAGCTGTGACTTTCATGTAAACAGAGTCATCTCGGAGACTATATGACTTACCGCCCACTGTTATGGATCTTGGGATATTGTAAACAGTCACAGCAGAGACCATCTGGGAATCCCAGTACATGGTCTTATCATAAGAGTGCATTGTAACAGTTGAGGGCTGCCAGTCAAGATAATCTGCACCAGCTTCATACTGAGGATAATTATCTGCCCTCATGTTTATATTATATGTGCCATTATATGGAACAATGGAGAAATTGATCTGTGATTTATTATCGTCACCAAGATCATAGTAGACAGCATTAACAGCAGATAAGAGACAGAGAAGCATGACGACAAAGGAAATAAGCTTTTTCATTCATTAGTCTCCAGTGTGATCTTCACGGTTGCTGAATAATTCCCGCTAGGTATTGCTGTATCATCAAATACCCTGACAGATGAATCATCATCGAATTTGAAATAGATTGAGCCATCCAGGCTTCCGACAAATGAGCCGGCATCAGCTACAGACACGCCATCGAAGATATCAAAACAGAAGCTTGTCTTGTATCTGCTGCCATCTATGTCCTTTGGATATCCATCATATGCTGGATTCTGGCTCTTGCTGCCTGTATTAATGATAATCGCAGAGCTCTTGGTCGACGAGATTCCGTCCTTGTCATAGACAAGCTTGTAATCGAATGTCATCACATAATTCAGCGAATTTGAATCATTCCACTGGCCTTCCAGAAGATCCTCATTATGCATTGATGTAACATCAATCTTCACCAGGAATGGTACATTGCTCAGCATTGACCACTTAGCAATCTCCCTTCCATCTCCTCTGTTTGAGGAAAGCACGCTCTTGTCTGTGACATCAAATGGCATTCCGACAAGCCCCTGCATCTCCTGAGCCGCGATTCCTGAGATATCGACAGCCACAACAGCGTCATAGCCTCCCTGAAGACGGAAGCTCTTTGTCCTTGACGTCACAGCAGCGGAAAGCTGGAATACAGCAGTCATGAAGAATATGGATATTATCACAGCCTTCTTAAACTTCATCATGAATTCTCCGTAAGTGTCACAGTCGCAACAGCCTTATATCTTCCATTCGGTGCAAGTGCATACTCATCCTGCTTAAGAACCATTCCCACACCTCCGCTCACAGTCCAGAAATCAGAAGACGGACGGGAAAGCCCTGTGACGATAAATGATGCAGAGACCTTGTTCGGGGCAGCATCAGCCCCAGTCCAGGCACCGCCTGCACTCTTTGTATACTTAAGCTTCGCCCCATCAAGGCTTTTTTCCCCTTCTGTTCCTTTGAAGTAAGCGAAGTCATTCATTATATGGAAATAATAGTTTATGGAATTAGATTCTACTTCAGTCTCACCGTTCATAAGCACAAATGGCTTCATCTCAACACTTACTGTATATGACCCCATTGCATTCCCCTCAACATTGAAAGCATATACAAGGCGGCCTGTGCTGCCGGATGAAGCTTCCCCGACAAGCGCATTATTCTCAAATGAGCCTGTAAGGAACTTATCAAGATAGACAGTGCTGTTCTCATCGATTACCCTGAGGGAATCTGTAACAGCATCATAAAGCCTTATCGCTATATGCTCTTTTCCGTCATCCTGAACGGCAATCTTATATGCCCTGATGACAAGTGAATCAGAGACTGAACGCGAAGAAGCGAAAATGCATAATGGAATGCATAAAAGGAGCACCACGAATATCAGGATCTTCCTCATAACCCCTCCTCGCTGGAATAAAGCATATCCCAGAACTGATCTCCGGACAGGTACTCGCCTCCGGAGTATGAATAAGCTGCAGAATATGGCGGATACTCTGCTTTATAAGAAGATGAGAGCGAAGCATCGCCCAGCATCATGATATCGACAGCATGGGATGGTTCATCATCAATCCTGAATATGTAGAGATACCACTTACCATCTATCTCAGCATCGAATGCCCAGAGACCGGACTTTACCCCGCTGACAATGAAAAGTCCATCTGAGTCTGTGAATAGATACTCGTCTGAAAGCTCAAGGCTGACTGCTCCATCTGAGCCTATGGATGCATAGTAAAGCGGTGATGAGCCATTAGCCCATACTCTTCCATCCTCAGTTACGACATATCCTGCTGCAGAATATGTGCTCTCTGCTGTGAGCGTGATGACATATCCTGTGCGGCTGGATCTCGGGAGAGAGAAATCAAACGAGGATGCAGAGCCGAATGAGCTGTTGTTAGCAGAGAATACAGTGAAGCTTGTATTCCCGCCTGAAGGTATCCCCTTATACACTCCGATTCCGAATGACTTAGGAATCCTGTTAGGACTTGATGTGCCGATTGCTCCTACTGTGATCTCATTGCCCTTCAGTATTCCCTTCTGCCTGATGAGAACGAAATTCGAAGGAATCGACTGGGAGAATGCAAACACACCATCTGCAAACACAGAAGCAGCTGAGAGCGACAGGCTACCGCGCATGCTCTTAAATCCAGAAGCGGCTGATGCACGGGCAGCGAATCCCAGATAGTTTCCGGTATAGCTGTAATCAGCACTGAATGAATAGCTATCAAAAGACTCGGGCTTTGATGCATCCATGTTCATGCTGAATGAATTCCTGCTGTCTGAAGCATTCGCAGATACTGAAAGACCGCTTGAGGAATACGAAGCACTCACTCTCACAGGTGAGAATGAGACTGTAGCAGCGACTCTTCCGGTGAATCCGACCTTCCTATCTGACGATGAGTAGAAGCTGCCGGATGCTGAGATAGATACATTCTTTGCAACATTCGCACTAAGGGAGGATGATGCAGTCCAGGTGAATGAGGACGGAGTCTTCAGAGGGACATTGGCATTGCCGCTGATGTTCCATCCGATTATGCCGATAGAACCACTCAGGCCAATCTGCGCAGCAGCTGTTCCCCAGTCACTGAATTCAGACTGCTCAGTTAGCGTATATGAGCCAGATAGGCTGATTCCTGAAAGCGGCTTCCACTTCGTTGCAAACTGCTGGCTGAGCTTGAAGTACACAGAAG
>CAKQTF010000164.1 GCA_934276695.1 uncultured Spirochaetales bacterium | reverse complement strand
ACCAGGGACAGGCTGTGGATAAGCTCTATCAGGGGTATCTTGATGGGGATCATGCCCAGACGCTGAAGGGCGTGACAGGATCCGGAAAGACATTCACTATGGCAAAGCTCATAGAGCGGATCCAGAAGCCGACACTGATACTCTCTCATAACAAGACGCTCTCTGCGCAGCTATACAGGGAATTCAGGTCATTCTTCCCAGAGAATGCTGTCACGTACTTTGTATCAACATATGATTATTATCAGCCGGAGGCCTATGTTCCAGGCAAGGATCTCTACATAGAGAAGGAGACTGATATCAATGACGAGATAGACAGGCTCAGGCTCCAGGCTTCCTTCTCTCTGATGGAGCGCCGTGATGTGATTGTCGTTGCGACTGTCTCATGCATATATGGACTTGGCAATCCTGTATCACTCAGGGATATGGTGTATTCATTCCATGTCGGGGATGAATTTGATCAGAAGACGGTTTTCCCACAGCTTGTGAGAATGCTCTATGAACGCAATGACGTGGTTCTTAACCGTGGCACATTCAGGCCTCGCGGTGATGTGATAGAGATCTATCCTGCTTATCTTGAGACCGCAATCCGCCTGTACCTCGACTGGGATACCATCTCTGATATTGTCTGGTTCGACCCTGTATCGGGAGAGAAGCGGGAGAGGGTAGAGAGCTTCACGCTCTATCCTGCAAAGCAGTTTGTCATGCCACAGGCCCAGATCGACAGGGCAATAGACCTGATCAATGAGGAGAAGGAGGAGAGATACCAGTATTTCATCTCCAATGGCAAGTATGTTGAGGCCGAGAGGATAAAGAGCCGTGTCGAGTATGATCTTGAGATGCTGCAGGAAGTAGGGCACTGCTCTGGCATAGAGAACTACTCAAGGCCTCTCACTGGCAGAGCGCCAGGAGAGCGGCCTGCAGTCCTTCTTGATTACTTCCCTGATGACTTTGTCACATTCATAGACGAGTCTCACGTTACGCTTCCACAGATCGGCGCTATGTATGAAGGCGACAGATCAAGGAAGATGAATCTTGTCGAGTATGGCTTCCGACTTCCTTCTGCCCTGGATAACAGGCCTCTGAAATATGATGAGTTTGACCAGAAGGTCGGCCAGCGCATCTACGTCTCAGCAACGCCTGGCGAAAGGGAGAAGGATGAGTCAGTGCAGATAGTCGAGCAGCTGATAAGGCCTACCGGGCTTCTTGATCCGACTATAGAGGTCAGGGCCACGGATGGCCAGATGGAGGATCTCTATGGAGAGGTTCGGAAGACCATAGAGAAAGGAGAGCGCGTGCTTGTCACCACTCTTACGAAGAAGATGGCAGAGGACCTCTCTGATTATCTTGCGGATCTCGGGCTGAAGGTCAGGTACCTGCATTCTGAGATAGGGACGATAGAGCGTGTTGAGATCCTGAGGGACCTGAGGCTCGGGAAGTTTGATATCCTTGTCGGGATCAACCTCCTAAGGGAGGGTCTTGACCTTCCGGAAGTATCACTGATTGCGATACTTGATGCGGATAAGATCGGATTCCTGCGCTCTGCCACATCGCTGATCCAGACAATCGGTAGAGCGGCGAGGAACGCTGATGGACGCGTCATAATGTATGCAGATAAGATGTCACCGGCAATGGCTGAGGCAATCAATGAGACAGAGCATAGGCGTGCTGTGCAGATGAAGTACAATGAGGAGCATGGAATCACTCCTAAGACGATCAGGAAGAAGATCGAGGATATAATAGAGAGGGAAATCGAGGAGAGCTCTGCGATTGCGAAGGACGATATCAGGATTGTCCGGAGCGGTTACAATCTCCTTGTCGAGAAGGATAGGAAGAAGTACATCAGGGACCTTGAGAAGCAGATGATAGAATACTCAGAGAAGCTTGAGTTCGAGAAGGCTGCAATGGTAAGGGATGAGATAAACGCTGTCAGGGAAGGAAAGTACCTCAGGGATTGAAGAGGATGATATCAAGAGGCGATAGTGTTGTAAGCGGAGTCGCCGCCTTTCTGTGGGAAGGCCTCATGCTGTTCCATATATCATCATACAGACCATACAGTGTGATCCTCTCCGCCTTCATATGAGGCTCATCCTCTAATGGGTCATATCCAAGGGCTTTCAGAAGATAGTAAGTGAATCCTCCGAATCTCTCTTCCTTTGCTGTGCCTACTTTGTAAAGAGATGGGTCGCTGTCCCATGATGTCTGGCTCTCAGAGCTTGCTGCGATCACGTAGATATTAGGGTTCGTTCTCCTATCTGCGCCCTGCAGCATATTAAGGGCTGTCCCCATTCCCTCTAAGTAGCCGATTGAAGAGAATTCCTCAGTGTTTCCATTTTTTGTGAAAACGCTTCCATCAGCAAGGACATTCTCCTTTATGTATGAGCCTGAGTAGCATGAATCCATTATTATGAGCACTGTGCCTTCTGTTCCCGCGAATGCGTTGAGGAGCTCTGCAGGTGATACGGAGTCCGTGATCCTGAGCTGCTTTGATGATGTTTTAGCTGAGAATACCATCTCTCCTGTCCCTTCTGCTCCATGTCCGCTGTACTGGAATAATATGAGATCATCCTCTCCCGCATTGGATGCAATTTCAGATATGCATGCTAGCACATCTGCTGAGCTCCAGCTGTACTCCTTATGCGGAAGGATATCCAGAGCTGTCTTTGTTCTCTTTCCCGGATCTGGAAGCGTGTATCCGAACCCATCTGTTGACATTATGTATCTTCTGCCGCAACTGCTCATGAATAGCACTTCCTCTGCATTGTCATCAAGTGCCAGCACCTGTCTTGCAAGCCCGTACTGATCATGGTTCGGTGCATATAGGACAGATGCATCCTGGTCTCTGTAATCACTTGAGACAGAGATAAGGTATGTCTTTCTCTCTCTCTTGATCCCAGCATCGCATGATGAGAGCAGGAATAGCGCAAGGATAAGGATTATGGTTGCTGATGCTGCCTTCTCAATCATTTCTGCTCTCCTTCCTGAAGAATCCATCAAGGTGCACAGAAAGAGCTGTGCTGAATGCTGCCTCATAGCCTATAGCGGACACTGAGACAGTGACCGGAAAGCTGATTGAGATCATGTCTGCAGGCCTGATCCCGGCTCCTGCCATCATATCAAGATACCACATTGCACCATGGATCCTGTAGAACCAGTCATATCTTGGCCCTGCAGAGAGTGTAATGAGAAGGAACCTGTTTATATCTATGCTGTATTCGATTCTCAGCGATGCTGATACCCTAGGCTCTGTTGTCATGTAAGAGACGCTTCCGGATGCGAAGTCATAGCTTATATAGAACGGAATGGAGACCCTGCTTGAATCTATTCTCATGGCAAGAGGATCAGCTTTGATGCAGAGAGTCCCATTGAGCCTTGCATTGTGCCGCCGCTCTGCACTCTCATTGAATGCTGTTACCTTAGCTCCTCCGAGAATCCCTATGCTTGGCGCATAGCTTACCGCTGGCGATGAGAACAGCAGTGCTGCTGAAAGAAGCAATATGACTGATGCTGCCTGTCTCTTCATTGATACCTCTATGCATATTATATCTGATTCTCTCTGCTTTTCTGCTGCATATCATCATCAAAATGCATGATTGCATCCTTTAGGATCATCAGTGTGACTGTCTTCTTCCTTGGCTTGACGATTGTGTAAGCGAGGATAGGGTAGGAGAAGAATGTCATGCCGAGCATATAGCCGCTGCCCTGGAAATCAATCGATTCTATTGTGGCTCCATTGAGTATTATGTGGTTCGGGTATTCATCAGGATTGATCTGAGCGTCGCTGATCGTGACTGATTCAGGACGGAAGAACAGCTTTCCTCTGCCTCACTGGTATACAGCTGATGCAT
>CAKQTF010000163.1 GCA_934276695.1 uncultured Spirochaetales bacterium | reverse complement strand
CACCTGCACTCTGAAGCTCTTTTAGAATGGATTCATAAATCTCTCCAAACGCATGGCTATCCTCATAATCACTGAGATTGATGGAATCTATTACATTTACAACCTGTCTTAGAAGAACGCCATCCTTCATATAGTTGTTGGTATCAGCAAATGTTGTCTGAACGATAGCCTTATTGATTGGAGTATCAGTATCAACAGTAAGATTCTTCAAAGTCGGGAACAATGTCTGGTTTATGAAATCAAGAAGGACATCACCAGTGATTGCAGTACCTGAGCTATCATCATGAGCCCAGTTTCTCCACCTACAATTCTCAGGGATTATCGATTGGTATTCTTCATCGTCAAATTCCCAGTCCTCTTCCTTTGTATCATAGACTTTCAAAAACAATAACCATGATATCTGTTCAATACGCTGGGCATCACCATTGATACCAGCATCATTACGCATAATATCCCTAAGTCTCTTTATAAACCCTGTCAGATTGCTCATTATTTACCTCATCATGCAGAATAAATTACCGTCTCAAGCTCGCTGACTGCCATAAGATACTTATCTTTTCCACCAAAGTAGTTGACTATCCGAGCAGGCTTTCCATATCTCTGGAATGGATTGAGTCGGAGGACATCAGTATTTTCTATCTCATAGATTCCATCATTCTTATACTTATCCAACAGAGCTTCAAGTATCTCTTTTGCAGGTCCATTGTACTTACTGAAGAAATCCTTCCTTATAACATTCTCTGCACGTTCTTTTCTCGTAAGCGGTTTCTGATCATAAGCCACATGACAGATGAAATCAAAATCATCAACATCATCTAGACCAATATCACGCTTCATGGTCTCAAGATCGATTCCCCTCTCCTTCAGCATTGCAGATATCTCTTCTTTCTTTTCAGAGGATGTCCAGCGTTTTATGAACTCATCAAGAGTTGCATACTCTCCCAGCACATTCTCCTTTGTATAATCTGTTATGCTCTCCTGCCTCAGAAGCTTGCCATCTGTATCATAGACAGAAACGACCTTTCTTATAACCTCGACTCTGCATCCTTCTTTATCGACTATAGGCTTCTGGCTTTTGACTGGAGGATCTTCGTCTCCTTTTGGACCGTTTCCCTCACCACCTTCACCATGTCTGGAAATTCTGTCAGGATCAAAATCTGGATCAATATCAACTTCGCCGTCCCACTCTGGATCAGCAAAAAGCCTTGAGACATTACGAAAATCCATTACAGTGAAATGCGTCTTCCCTTCCTTTTCCCTAAGCCTTGTTCCCCTTCCGATTATCTGTTTGAACTCAGTCATTGAAGATATGTTCTTATCAAGAACAATCAGCTTTACCATCTTACAGTCAACGCCAGTTGATAAAAGCTGTGATGTTGTAGCTATCACAGGATACTGGGATGATACGGATATGAAATAATCAAGCTGTGATTTACCATACAGATCACTTCCTGTAATCCTCACAACATAATCAGAATTCTTCTTGACCATATCGCTATTGGCATTGACAAGTGCAATTCTCATGCGCTCTGCAGCATCTTCAGTTGGACAGAATACTATCGTTTTCGCCATTCTATCCGTTGCTTTGAGATACTTTGTTATCTGATCCGCAACCTGTGTGATCCTGTCCTGGATTATGATTTTGTAATCATAGTCAGTATTGTTATATATGCGATCTTCAATCTCATTACCGAAGATATCCTTCTGTCCTCTATATGGCCGCCATCCATCACTTATATCAAGCGTGATATTCACGACCCTGAAAGGGGCAAGGAAGCCATCTTCGATGCCATTCTTCAGACTATACGTATATACAGGATCACCAAAGTAAGAAATGTTTGATGTGTATTTTGTCTCTTTCGGTGTTGCAGTCATGCCAATCTGCGTTGCATTTGAGAAATACTCAAGAACCCGCTTCCACTTGCTATCGGCATTTGCAGAACCCCTATGGCACTCATCAACGATAACAAGATCAAAGAAATCAGGATTTGGGAAAAGTTTCTTAAAGCGCTCAATAAGATCATCAGTACCATCTTCACTCCACTCTTCATCCTTATTTCCTGAAAGTTGCTGGTAAAGCGAGAAATACATCTGATAAGCTCCGATTGTAGCTTTATCCTCATTCCTGAAATCAATCTTATGGATAACCTTCTCTAGTGGTGCAAAATCCTGGGCCTTAGCCTGATCTACAAGGATATTCCTATCGGCGAGATAGAGCACTTTCCTCTTTATCTCGCTTTTCAGAAGACGATAAACAATCTGGAACGCAGTATATGTCTTTCCTGTGCCTGTTGCCATCACAAGAAGAATCCTATCCTGACCTTTTGCAATAGCATCAAGAGCCCTGTTGATAGCAACCTGCTGATAATATCTTGGAGGATAAGTGTTCTGATCAGAATAATAAGGCTGTTCAATAATCCTGACCTCATCATCAGAAAGCTCTGATTCGGCCATATATCGTGCTAAAAGTTCTTCTTCTGATGGAAATTCATCCAAAGAAAACTCACGTTCTGTTCCTGTAAGGAAATCATGCTCAATAAAGCCATCACCATTTGAACTGTAAGCAAATGGTATATCCATCATTCTGGCATAGCAGATTGCCTGCTGCAACCCATGCGAAATAGAATGGTTATTATCTTTTGCTTCAACGACAGCTATTGGATAGTTCTTATTAAGGTATAGGAGGTAATCTGCATACTTGGCTTTTTCTCTCACAGTGAGATTACCCTTTAAATTGAAGCGCCCATCAGTGATTTTCGCTTCCATGCGGAGCTTATCCTTAGACCATTTACTTGTTATTGCAGGAGTAACGAAACGCAGTTTTATATCCTCTTCTGACATTTCTTTCTTTGAAAACAAAGAAGCCATAATCCCTCCACAATCCTTTTTGATCTGCAAAACTCAAATCTGTAACATATATGGTTATCTAAAGATAGATTATCACAAAATATGCATGGTTTCATCTTTCATAAAATTTTCATATCGTTCATATCTTTTATATAAACCAAAACACATTCCAGCAAAGGTCCAATGAAAACTATGTTGGCTTACCTTTGAAAATCGCTTCTATGCATTTAACTGTATGAATTAAGCACTCATTTCTTCTTCTCTAAGAAATGATAATCCTTCTCGTGTATCCCTCGCCTCCTGCGTTCAGAGCAGCATGGAGAGAAATAAAAAAGGCATCTAACTGCATTAATGCAACCAGATGCCTTAGTGGGCGATGCCAGGATTGAACTGGCGACTTCCACGATGTCAACGTGACACTCTCCCGCTGAGTTAACCGCCCAAGCTCCTTGTACTTTACTTAAATAGCTGTCTTTTGTCTATATGTTTTCAGAAACAATTTATTTCTTTTATGATATTCTTATCTCAGAGGAGGCAGAATATGGCAACAATCTATTCCATAAAGGGAATCAGGACCAAGGAAGATGAGAAGGCAATCGCAAAGGCATTGGAGGCTGAAGGAATCACAGGCATCCATGCAGATCCAGAGAATGGAACCATCGAAGTTCCGGAAAGCCTGAAGGGAAACCCAAAGCTGCTGGACATAATAGAGAATCTCGGGTTCAGGGTCAGATGAAAAAAAAGATGGCCAGAACATAATCCTGACCATCAAAATAAAGGGGGAAAAAATAAAAAATCTATTAGCTTTCGCTTGTATACATTTATAATACCTACCCTATTTGTAGGTCAAGTACAGCCAATATGTAGAATTGATGTATTTCACACCGATTATCCTCGATACAGTTATCAAAAGAGATGACCTGCTCTAAGGAGGTGGAGCAGGTCATCAGAAAAAGGGGGATAATGAAAAAAACTATTTCGCTTTTTGCAATTATCATAGTAC
>CAKQTF010000162.1 GCA_934276695.1 uncultured Spirochaetales bacterium | reverse complement strand
GTGGTCCTTGGCGGATATGTGAAGCAGCTTGGATCGAATATCACAGCAGAAAGGCTCAGATTTGACTTCAACCATCCTCAGGCACTCACAAAGGATGAGATCAAGCAGGTTGAGGATCTTGTGAATGAGCAGATTGCAAAGGATCTTCCAGTTGTATGTGAAACCATGTCTCTTGAGGATGCAAGGGCACAGGGCGCAGCTGCGCAGTTTGATGCAAAGTACGGGGAGAAGGTAAAGGTATACTCAATAGGTGATTTCTCGAAGGAAGTCTGCGGAGGTCCTCATGTTGAGCATACAGGCCAGCTTGGTCACTTCAGGATTGTGAAGGAGCAGTCATCTTCTGCTGGTGTCAGAAGGATAAAGGCTGTTCTGGAGCCTGCTGAATAAAGCATAGCATTTCGGAGCCTCCAGGCAGGATGGCCCCGATATGAGTCCAGCCTGCAGTCCGCTGCAGGCTGTTCTTTTCATCATTGCTGATTACAGGATATATCGAAGGAATATCTCAGAGCACCAGATTATGGTCTTCCAGCTTTGGCTGGAAGCCTATTTTGTTCCTTCTCTTGTCTCGATGCTGCTCTCTCTGGCTTTCCGCTTGAGGTTCTGGCCGAATTCGAATAGTGCCTGGTCAATTACTTCATCTGCATAAGTATAGTTTATGTTAAGCGAGTCTCCTTCTCGAAGGAAAAGCGCTGCGATCTCGGTGTTGAGTGCTTTGGCTATGCCTGATATGACAGCAGGGTAGGGGAAAGTCTCTCCTCTTTCATATGAGCCTATTGACTTTCTTGTGGTATGGATCATGCGTGCAAGCTCTTCCTGAGTGAGTTTCCTCTCCTCCCGGATACGCTTTAGGTTCATAGCGAATAGCCTGCTTGTCTCATCCATTTCCATATCAGAGCAGATTATGAAATCAAGGCAGATTTTACGGCAAGCAACATATGTTGTTACATTTGTGCTGTAATGTTACGAAAACTGTTGCATTTTATTCTATATATGGGAAAATATCTGTAGTAGAAATACTTTGAAGCCAGCCTTCCATTGAGTCCCCTCATTGGCTGGCTTCTTTATTTATCGTCTGCTGTCGCTTGCAAGCTGACCGCAGGCTGCGCTGTTCTCTCTGCCTTTTGAGCGTCTGAGAGTATAGTTAAGCCCGAGCCTCCTGAGCTCTGCTGTGAATGATCTTATCTCTGCATCGGATGGTGTGCTGAAATCGAGCTCTTCAATCGGGTTCCATGGAATGAGGTTAACCAGCACATCAAGGCCCTTTGCAAATCTATAAAGCTCCTCTGCATTCTCCTTTGATGTGTTCACACCGCTAAGAAGGCAGTATTCCAGCGTGATCCTCTTATCGTGTCTGTGCTGGAATGAGAGCAGTGCTGTCTTGAGCTCATTCAGTGGGTAGGCTCTGTTGATCTTCATTATCCGGCTGCGCATCTCATCATTGGCAACAACCAGGGATACTGCAAGCTTCACTGGTATATTGAGCTCTGTCAGCCTCTTTATCCCAGGCACCTGGCCGCATGTTGATATAGTGATCCGCCTGTAGGATATATTCAGGCCTTCTTCCCTATGGAGCTCTGTTATTGCCCGCATGACTTCCTGGAAGTTAGCAAACGGCTCTCCCATGCCCATGAACACAACATGGCTGATTCTCTCTCCGAGCTTCTCTAGCTGTATGAACTCCTCGATTATCTCTCCTGCCTCGAGATTGCGCACAAGCCCCATTGTTCCTGTCTTGCAGAAAGCACACCCCATTGCGCAGCCGACCTGTGATGAGAGGCATGCAGTATATCTTCCGTCTCCATCAGAAAGCCTGACGCATTCGATGATCATGTCATCAGACAGCTTCAGCGCCAGCTTGACTGCACTGTCGCCTTCGGTTCTTGCTATCACGGATGTCGTGAGCGCATCCTCATGCTTGGCTGAAAGCCTTTCCCTCACGGCTTTCGGCAGGCTTGTCATATCGTTAAAGCGTGTTATTCCCTTAATGAGGTTCTGGTAGACTATCTTTGCCTGAAAAGGCTTATCAAGAGCCAGAAGCTCCGCTATCTCACTGTAGCTCTTTGCATATAAAGTGGCCATAAGTTCTCCCTCTGACATTATACAGAGTGGGATGCTGTTTTCAAATACATTGAAGGCCTAAAAAGCTCGCAGACCGATGAAAAAATATTCCATCCTGCAGAATAAAAACCATATTTACTTTTACGATTGATGTTTATTAATATAGGAGGCAGGAGACAAAGGAATATGAAGAAAATCCTTACTTTTGCACTTGTTGCTTTACTCGTAGTGTCTTCTGCTTTTGCTGCTGCTTCATATAAGGGCGCAAGCAAGAAAGACTCTTTTGCTATCGGTCTTAACGCTGGAACAAACACTGGTGTTATCGTTAACTATGGAATGGGCAAGTTCGATCTTGAGGGCATAGTCGGTTTCGGTTTCCTCAATGGCTCAGGGCTTGATGTTGAGGCTGCTGCTAACTACAGCATCATCGATGTTGCAAAACAGTGCAAGTTCGATGGTTCAATGCCTTTCACTGTAGGTCTTGGAACTGATCTCGCTTTCAGATTCTCTGATCCGTTCTCAATGTATGTCGGAGTGCTTGTTCCTCTGAAGCTTGCTTACACATTCCCGAAGGTTCCAGTATCTCTTTTCCTCAGAGTCGCACCTGGCGTTAATTTCCAGGTCGTTCCAGAGCTGAAGGCTTCCTTCGGAATTTCCGGATCTATCGGAGCAACATACAATTTCTAAGGTTCTTATACCATAAAGACAGGGCCAGCTCAGTCTGGCCTTTCTTTATGCCATATTGTTGCTGTATTTCTCCTTAAGCATCTTAGGAAGCCTCACTTTCAGCCTGACGCATCCTTCCCCGTATTCGATATTCCTTATATAGCCATCCCTGCTTAGCTGCCCGATTGCATCAGATGAGCCTGGAAAGAGAAGCTCTGCATCGAAGAATTCCTCATCTGTGATTCTTTCAAGGGCTTTTATCAGGCTGCTGCGTCCTGTTCCATCCCTGAAGCTCGTCTCAATCTTCATGTACGGATAGCTTCTGAGCTTCGCAAGCGATATATCATCTGCATATGAATCGATCTTATTGATCACAAGCAGCCTGATCTTGTCCTCTGCGCCAAGGCTTCTTAATGTCTCTATGGTGGTTTCAAGAGATCCAGCGGCGTCACTGTGTGATGCATCTGCGACTATTATCACAGCATCGGCGGAAAGCGCTTCCTCAAGTGTTGATGAGAATGCTTCGATGAGCGAGTGCGGCAGGTTCCTTATGAAGCCGACAGTATCTGATATGAGGACATCCTGCCCATTATCCAGGCGCAGTGCCCTGGTTGTCGTATCGAGTGTTGCGAACAGCCTGTCCTCTGCCAGCACATCTGATTCTGTAAGTGAATTCAGTATTGTGGATTTCCCGGCATTCGTATATCCGACAAGTGCGAATGTGTAGATCCTGTCTCTGCTCTTCCTCTGGGTCTCCCTGGTCTTCCTCAGCTTCCCGATCTCTCTGTCAATCGCCCTTATGCGCTCGTCCAGCCGGCGCCTTTCAAGCTCTATCTGGCGCTCTCCCTCTCCCTTCGCACCCCTGACTCCGCCTCTCTGCTGAGACAGATTATCCTCGCGTCCTCTGAGCCTCGGCTTCAGATATGATGCCTCTGCCTTCATTATCTGCAGCCTAGCTTCCTTTGAATGCGCATTCTGGAAGAATATTGCAAGTATCACGGCCTCTCTGTCTGATACAGGGATTCCTGCTGCCTTCTCTATGAGCTTCTCCTGTCTAGGGCTGATGAATCCATCGATGATGATTTCATCGGCTTCAGACATGAGCGCGCTTTCCTTTGCCTCCTCAAGC
>CAKQTF010000161.1 GCA_934276695.1 uncultured Spirochaetales bacterium | reverse complement strand
AATATATGCTGCCAACAAGCTCGTTTATCCGGCTGCTGATCTCAGTCTCAAGCTTTCCCATGCTCTCACTCGAGAGATGGATTCCATCTCTCTCCATAGAGGCAAGCGGTCTGATCAGCGGAAGTTCGTATTCTGAGAGCACAATGTATAGCCCTCTCTCATGGAGCCGGCGCTCAAGGACTCTGTACATCCTGAATGCAATGTCGGCATTGCCAGCACTCCACCTCGTTGCAACTGACTGGTTCATCGATGAGATGCTCTCATCCTTATCCAGGAGGTCAGAGAGGCTTATCATAGTATGATTGAGGTATTTAATGGCAAGATCATCGAGCCCGTACATATTCGAATTGCTGTCAAGCAGCCATGCAGCAACCATTGTGTCAAATACAATTCTGCCTATATCTGAGCCAAGGCGCCACATGCATTTCAGATCGTACTTTATATTATGGTTCACAAGACCGAGCTTCCCGCTCTTTATGTACTCATCAAAAAGCACTTTTGCATTCTCATACCCAAGACCGCCATCCCCAAGCGGGACATAATAGCCTTTCTTCGGCTCGCATGCAAATGAGAAGCCTATGATAGGAGAATCATTATCATAGCCATCTGTCAGGAAATCGAAGCTTATCACACCGCCCCTGAACTCGGAAATCTCCCTGAATTTCCTATTCAGGTCATCATAGCTTCTTATGCATTCATATGTTCCTGGACCTGTAAGAGCACTGATCTCCTGCTGAGACAGAATGGGATTCTCCTGCTCATCATTGCTGTTATCTTCATCATAAGCCTCATCAGACTTATCACGGTGGCCACCTCCAGCCCTGCGGATAAGCGACCTGCAGTTATAATGCTCGAAGTCTGGAACAGCACCTGCGAGATCAACAGCATCCATAGAAAGGACAGAGAAGTCAAAATCAGGCCCGACAGCCTCATCAGAAAGCGCTATGAGCTTTCTTGAGAGCATTGCGCTGTCCCTTCCTTCCTCAAGCTTCTTCCTGACCCCTGGTGCAACTCCATCAAGATGCCTGTAAATGCCATCAAGTGTAAGGTACTGCTCCAAGAGCTTGGTTGCCCCCTTCTCTCCCAGGCCCTTTATGCCAGGGACATTATCAGCAGTATCACCTATTATAGAGAGATAATCGACTATCTGATCCGGATATACTCCGTATTCCTCTTTGACATCCTCAGCTCTGAACAGCTTGTATTTATCGTTGCCTTTCTTAGGAGGGCGCAACGCAAAGACATGATCTCCGATAAGCTGGCATAGGTCCTTATCCCCTGTCACCATTATTGACTCAATACCTGCCTTCCCTGCATGCCTGACAAGGGATGCAATCACATCGTCTGCCTCATATCCAGTCCTGGATACAACAGGGAGATTCATCTTCCTGAGGCTCTCGACTATCCATGGAACCTGGGCATGAAGATCTTCGGGGGCCTTGTCCCTGTTCGCTTTGTATTCAGGATACATTATATGCCTGAATGTCGGCTGTCTTTCATCCATTGTTATTGCAAGATAGTCCATCTCATAGTGGGAAAGAAGAAAGAACAGCGTAGAGAAGAACCCATAATATGCGCTGATATTCACGCCTTTCCCATCTGTAAGCGGCGCTTTGATATGCGCAAAGTATGAACGGTATATTATCGAATATCCATCAAGGATATACATCTTCTTATCGAATGCCGGCTCAGAAGCAGAAGACGAAGGCTGGGCATCCTGCTCCAAGGCCTTTGCCTCTGCCTTTCTGCGCTCTTCCTGACGCCTCTCGATACCAATCATCTCCTGATCCAGATCTGCATCTGTGAATAATCCCTGCATCATACCTCCAAAACTAAGCCATCATAGGCAGGCTCCGCTATGCCTTTATATGCCATCCTTATATGCTCATGGGAAGAAGAATGGTTTATATGCGTGAAATAAACATGCTCTGCACCTATCGCAGAAGCCACATCCGCAGCTTCCCTGAAACTGTAATGCGTCGCATGGGGCTTCTCCCTGAGAGCTCCGATTATAAGGACATCAAGTCCTCTGAGATGCTCTGCATTCTGCTCAAGCATTATATCAGAGACATCCGTTATATATGCGAAAGCACCGGACCTGTATCCGGCAATCATCTTACTGCCATGCATCACAGGAATAGCTGTGAATTCAATATTCTCTATCATGAAAGGCTCATATGGCTCTGCATAGCATGCATCAAGCTGTGGCAGCCCGATCCCCGGCATATCAGAGAAGGCATATGCGAACCTGCTCTCAATTGCCTCCATCTCGCTTCTTATGCTCCAGACCGGGAGCCTTCTGTCCCGGCAGAAGACCCTGAGATCATCAAGTCCCATGAGGTGATCTGAGTGATTATGCGTATAGAGGACCCCGTCAAGATGATTGACCTTGGCTCTCAGACACTGCAGACGGAACTCATAGCCTGTGTCAATGATAACGGATGTCCCATCATTCTCTATAAGCACAGAGCTGCGGAATCTGCTGTCATGGGGATCAGATGAAGTGCATACAGGACATGTACACCCTATGACAGGCACTCCATGGCTTGTTCCTGTGCCAAGGAATGTTATCCTCATCATTCAGAGATGCCTTCAATCATCCGCCTGCCTTCTCCATTGCTGAAGAAATCATAAGCAGTCCCTGCGCCATCCATTATGAAGGATGAGGCAGCAGAGAATATGCTCTTAACGTCATCACGTTCCATAATAGAAGATACAGACTGTCCGGCCTTCCTTGCCAGATTATTCAGTGCCAGAGCAGTCTCTCTGCCATCCTCGGACTGCAGGAATGCATTTATGTCATCAGTGGCCTCTTCAGCTGTCTTCGATACTCCAGAAGCAGCATTCTCAGCTATAGAAGCATCTGCGCTGGGCATTGGCTTCTCATATGCCTGATCCTTTGAGAAGCCGAAGAACTTCACAGAGACATCAGGCATGAAGAAATAAAGAACAAAGAAAATCACGATAGAGAGAAAGAACACTGAGATCATCTCCCCAACAAAGCCGCCTTTTCTGCCCATCACTGTTCCTTAAAGCAGATTAAAAAGGAATGAAAGCGAGACCTTGCTCTGATTCCATAGAGGAGCTGCATTGAAGTCACTGCTGAATGTTCCGCTTGTAGGCACATATGCAGATAAGCTCAGACCGAATGATGCAATATTGATTCCAAGCGATGCATGATACTGCAGATTAGATGCCTTGAATGCATTCGCAAAATCCGATGCCTCATATCCATTGAATGTCCAGCCTTCAGCTTTATTATAGAGGAAATCTATTCCGACAGCAGGCCCGATTGCGAATTCAATAGGTCCCTGGACAAGCCTCAGATTCAGGCCTACGACTGTTGCAGCAGAGAATGATTTCTGAAAATCCGTCCCGATTGATCCAAGAGCCTTAAGCTGCACATATGGGACATTGATCCTAACATCTGCACCTAAACCGAAATCATTATAGGAAACAGGGTTGCCGCTAGTGAGTTCTGTGACAGTATTCTTGTAGGTCGCTGTCGGACCGAGCTGTATGACAGAAGCAGCAGCAGATGAAATCATAACAACAAGAACTAATGCAAATACAGTAAGCTTTTTCATAAAGCCTCCTTAAATTGATTCTGCATCCCGGATCCATAGCTCCGAGACGCTGTCTGATGGCATTCTCCAATCAGAACGCGGAGAAAGGGATATCGTTCCAACCTTTGGCCCATCCGGCAGACAGCTGCGCTTGAACTGCTGCGAGAAGAACCTACGTGTGAATATTATAAGCCAATGCTTTATTGTTTCAGAAGCATATTTTTCTCCGAATGCCTTCCTGGCTATTCTGTAGATCTTATGAGGAGGGAATGCAAGCCTCACAAAGTAATAGAG
>CAKQTF010000160.1 GCA_934276695.1 uncultured Spirochaetales bacterium | reverse complement strand
AGAGTGTCTTCACGAATACAAGCAGCGCGCCGATAGCATAGTTCCCGCTCAGAAGAGGGATGAAGATCCGCCTCATCCTGAGAAAAGGCCTTGCTCCTAGCACCGCTGCCGCATCATCCAGTGAGTCAGGGATATTCACCATTGCATTCCTGAGAATAGTCATCATGAACGGAAAGACATGAAGGCTCATGACAAATGCCAGTCCGAAGAATGAGAAGAATGCATTCTCAGACCCTGCAGCAGCAGGGATGAGCTGCTGAAGCAGCCCTCTTTTCTGCATGAACAGGATCCAGCCCATTGATGCAATATATGGAGGTGTCATGAATGGTATCATGAATATGATATCAAGGAATCTGAATCTTGAGAGAGGTGTCTTTGACAGGAAATAAGCAAGAGGAAAGGCAATGACTGTGGACATGGCCACAACAGCAATTCCAAGCAGAATGCTGTTTGCAATCATGCGGGCATTCCTGCTCCGCGCTATGACAGAGAAGAATGCCGCTATATCTATCCTGCCATCAGAGACGAAAGCCCTGATGAATATCATTATGAGCGGGCATAGGATCAGGATGATAAGCACAGCAGGAACTGCATATGCCATCACTCCGACTCCATGCTTTCTCATTCCAGTGCCTTTATCTGCAGAGCTCATTTACTCTTGCAGCTGCCTCGCTGGAGATTGACATCATCATCTCCCAGTCAGCATCAAGCGCAGGGATCTCTGAGAGGGATGCTCTTCCGCCAGCATCCACATCAGATCTGCCAGGAAGCAGGTATGCATCTGCAGCAAGCTTCTGGGCCTCATCACTATAGAGATAATCCATGAAAAGCTTTGCATTATCCATGTCGGGGGCACTCTTCATTATCATTGCAGGCCTTGGGTTGACCACAGTGCCTCCAGCTGGATAGTAAATCGAAAGCGGCTCACCCTTCGCCATTGATGAATAGGCATTGTAATCAACACCTGCAACAAGGATTCCCACTTCTCCTGTAGTCACAGCTTCAAGCGCGGCCTTATTCGCACCAGGGACAATCATCCCATTTGCTGCCCAGCTTTCAATATCTGACCAGCCATTAGCTACTACGAAGCCTGCGATGAAATCCTTGCATGCTCCAGATTTCTCTGGATCAGGGATTGCAAGCTGATCTTTGTATTCTGCATTCCCAAGCTCATTCCAGTCTGCGGAAAGCTCTGGGAACACAGTTGTGTTATATATCACGCCGACAGCTGATGCGCTTGTGCCGAATAGCATATCCTCATCATCTGTCCATACTGCCTTCTCTGCACCGGATGGTCGGTAAGAGAGAACCTCCCCGCTCTTCTTCATATTAAGGCCATCAGACCAGGATGCAAGGATCACGACATCTGCAATCGGATTTGCCTTCTCAGCCTCAAGACGCGCAAGTATCTCGCCAGTAGTTCCCTGGAAGACCTCGGTCCTGATCCCAGTCTCTGCCTCAAACCCTGCAGCAAGCTTATCTGCAAGACCTGCTGGTGATGGCATATACACAGTAACCTTACCAGGCTGCTGAGGTGCTGCCTCTTTTGCTCCCTGGGCATACAATGTGAAGGCAAATGATACTGCCAGACACAATAAGATGAATTTCTTCATATCAACCTCACTTGAATACATGGATATCCTTATCAGAAACATAGAGAGTTATCATGTCACCCTTTTCAAGGCTATGAGAGGATGCTATAGTCCAGTCATTGCCCTGGTAATCAAGACGTATCTGATAAGAAGACCCTAAGAATACAGAATCAATGACAGCTGTACTGAATGAACGGCTGTCTGCGGACGCAGAGAAAGAGGCCTTCTCAGGCCTGAACATCGAAGAGCTGTCAATCCAGTCTGATGCACCTATGAAATGAGCTGCAAAAGCTGTCTCCGGCCTGGTATACACATCCCCAGGTGTACCATACTGCTCAATGCATCCTTCATTGATCACGGCAATCCTATCGCTCATGCTCATTGCCTCAGTCTGGTCATGCGTGACAAACACAGCAGTGATCCCAAGATCTGAGACAAGCTCTGAAAGCTCTGTGCGCATCTTCTCCCTAAGGATTGCATCGAGTGCTGATAAAGGCTCATCAAAGAGTATGCATCTGCTTTCAATGACAATTGCCCTGGCAAATGCTACCCTCTGCTGCTGGCCTCCCGACAGCTCTCTTGGATAACGGTATGCATAGTCTTCAAGCTTCACTGACCTAAGGGCCCTGAATACTTTCTCCTCAGTATTCTTCTCGCCTCTTACTCTCAGACCGAATGCAACATTCTCAAAGACTGTCATGTGTGGCCAGAGTGCAAAATCCTGGAAGACAAAGCCGAGGCCTCTCTTCTCTGCAGGGATGCTTATTCCTCTCTGGCTTGAGAAAACACACACATTATCAAGCCAGATCTCCCCAGAGTCCGGAGCCTCAAGCCCTGCGATCATTCTCAGAAGCGTAGTCTTCCCGCAGCCGGATGGTCCCAGCAGAGTGGTGAAGCTACCGCTTTCAATCACAAGGTCAATGCCATGGATCACTTCCTTATCACCAAATCTCTTGGATATGCCTGACAGTCTTATCTCCATAGCCTAGAAGATAAGGCATCCAGGTTAACGGAGCATTCAAGGCATGTAAAAGAAAAGTTAATTCAGTCCTCTTAAAATAGAAAGGCCGATGACTTTCATCACCGGCCCTATTCTGCATTCTTCTTCAGTTCTTTAAGAGAAAAGTCCTGCAATCCAGTCGATTATGCCGATTGACTGGAAGAACAGAATGACAAGCATGACAGGAGCAATATACTTCACCATGACAATATAGAGGTTCTTCCTACTGAATTTAACACCATCAAGCTCGACTTCCTCTATTATCCATTCAGGCTTGACTATCCAGCCGATCAGAATGCATGTGCAGATTGAGACTATAGGCATCAGCACATTATTGGATACATAATCCGCAATATCGAGAAGCTGGCCAACAGATCCGTTCGGAAGCTTAACCTCAAAGTAGAATACGCTGTATCCAAGGCAGATTATCGCAGCGAGCACCATTGCAATGGATGTTATGATTATGCATGTCTTCTTTCTCGGAGCCCTGAATACCTCCATGCAGTTCGCAACAAGCGTCTCAAGGATAGACACACAGCTTGTTATTGCTGCAAAGAGCACCATGATGAAGAATATTATGCCTATGACCTGGCCGATGAATCCCATAGATGCAAAGATCTTCGGGAGGGAGACGAAGATCAGGCTTGGGCCTGCTGACATGCCATCCATACCGAAGAAGACATAGACAGCCGGGATTATCATCATGCCGGCAAGGAATGCCACGATAGTATCAAAGAACTCAATCTGACCAAGCGACTTAGGAAGATTCACATCCTTCTTAACATAGGAGCCGTATGTGATCATTATCCCCATAGCAACGGAAAGCGAATAGAAGAGCTGTCCCATTGCAGAAAGCAGCACTTCAAGATACCCTGTGAGCGTCATTCCCTTGAATGACGGCACAATATAATGAACAAAGCCCTGAAGTCCTGTCCTGACAGTCCCGTTGTCATTGTATTTCAGTGTCAGTGAGTACACTGCGATTATAAGAATAAGGACAAAGAGACCAGGCATTATCCACTTTGATGATTTCTCAATGCCCTTCTCTACTCCGTTATATACAATGAATGCTGTTGCAGCGAAGAAGATCAGCATGAATACAATCGAAGCAACCGGCGATGTGATGAACGATGTGAAGAAAGAGCTGTCTGCAGCTGCATTGCCCCTGAATGTGATATATGTCACAAGATACTTAACAATCCATCCACCGATCACTGTATAGTATGTGATTATTATCGCAGGCACGATGAATGCAAGATATCCGACGAATTTCCATTTCCTGGAAA
>CAKQTF010000159.1 GCA_934276695.1 uncultured Spirochaetales bacterium | reverse complement strand
GTGCTGGCTGCACAAGAAAGGACATAGAGGCTGCATTCAGAAAAAAAGCAAAGCATTTCCACCCTGATGTATTATCAGGAAAGGATCTGGATCCTGAATTCTCTGAATTCGCTGCTGCGAGGTTCAGGGAACTGCAGGAAGCAGAGTCCTATCTGCTGGATAACTGCTGAAATGAAAAAGGAGGCCACAAGAGCCTCCCTTAACTGTCTCTCTATTATCTTACTCAATGACAGCAAGAATATCAGCAGCATTGATAATCAGATATTCCTCTCCGTTGTCCTTAATCTGGGTTCCAGCATATTTGTCATGCAGAACCTGCTGGCCGACCTTGACTTTGATGCTCTCATCATCACCCACTGCAACTACAGTTGCAATCTGTGTCTTTTCCTGAGCAGTCTGCGGAATGTAAAGCCCGCTGGCTGTCTTCTCTTCTGATGCCTTTGCCTTCAAAAGCACTCTTTCACCAAGTGGAACAATCTTCATATATACACCTCATTACAAATGAAATTTACGATGTCTTCACAAGACTCTACAAAATATACAAAAGAAGGGAGTAATCGGCAAGGTTATATTATGAATTAAGGAACTTTATTAGATCTGGCAATATCCTATCGCCTATCATTCTGCCTTCATCATAGCACTTCTGCATCTTAAGCCTGTTCTTCTCTGTCCGCTTTACATCAAGTGGCCGGTCAGGAGCTATAATGAAGACCAGGCTATCCTCTTCATCCCTGAACAGAAGCTCCCTTGTCTTATTATATACTGAATCACGTCTTTCCATTGCATCAGCAATTCCTCTGTTCTTCCCATGATAAAGGATACGGTAGACTGAAGAAGAATGGCTTTCCTTTGTATATTCCCTCGGCTGCGTAAGTATGACAGCGATCTTCATGCATCCAAGGCTTTTTGCATACTGATACGGAATAGGATCTGCAATGCCTCCATCAAGGTAGTACTGGCCGTTTATATTCACTGGAGCAGATACGATAGGCATTGATGCAGAGGCTCTCATCCATAGAAGGTCATCAGCATCCCCATGCTCAAGCCTATGATACACAGGAAGACCATTCCTGACATCCGTTGCAACCACATCAAATGCCATGGGATTCATGCTGAATGCAGTAGAGTCAAAAGGATCAAGATTCTCTGGAAGCTCTCTATAGCAGAAATCTGCGCCAAAGAGATTCCCCGTCAGAAGAAGCGAGCGGAGCGAGCAGTATCTCCAGTCATTTCTGTACTTAAGATTATATCTTATGGTCCTTCCTTTCTGGCCGGATTTGTAATTGGAACCGAAGACTGCACCTGCGGAGACACCGACAGCATTGCTGAATGAAATACTATGATCCATAAGGACATCAAGTACACCTGCAGTGAACAGGCCTCTCATTGCACCACCTTCAAGAACCAGAGCGCTTTTTATATCATTTTGCATTGCATACTACTTTAGTATAAATGTGTGATTTCTGTGAAGTCAGTACTTTACGATATGACTAGCTGTTATTATCTTGATTTCTGTTAGCTGGATATCAAAATGTCAAATAGATTCAAAGATATAAACACGGTTTATGAAAAAGCACTTGAAAGGGCTAGATGCAATTGCCTTCAGGAAGCATTCGAAGGCTATGTACAGACTTTTCTGGACCGGATAAAATCATCTATTGCAGCAAATAGGGAATTCAGGGCATTTTACAGGTACCAGCTTGCAACATATCTTGAGGAAAAGAATAACTTCATTCTTGGAATCATAGAAGGGGATATGATTACTGATCTTATCGAAGAGACATACGAGGAATTCGAAGAACAGGTTGCAAATTCCCAGATAAAGATTTCGTCAGATGGAAGATTCAATCTACTTGAGCAGATTCGGATTGTCTTTCCTGGTCAATCTGACACATGTTGTCCTGAAGAAAAGATCAGAGTGTCAAAATAACACAAAAAGAGACCTGATAATTATCTCTGTTTCTTTTTGACTCCTTTTTCTAATAATCTTAATATTTGGATAGTTATATTAATTGCTTATATTATAATAAGTTATCTAAGTTGGCACGCTTTGTGCAATGTGAGTTATGATTAGATGCTGAGGAGGCTTGATATGAATAACAATGCAATTAAAACCGATTACGACAACGATAATGAGGTTCTTTCAATATATCTTGAGGAGATCAATAAGATCCCGATGCTCAGCTATGAAGAAGAATACGAGCTTGCAATGAAGGCAAAGGCAGGCGATAAAGCAGCAAGAGAGAGGATAATCAATGCTAATCTCAGATTCGTTGTCTCTGTTGCAAAGAAGTTCAAGGGACAGGGACTTCCTCTCTCAGACCTGATAAATGAAGGTAATATCGGACTGATAAATGCGATTGATAAGTTCGAGCCAGAAAAGGGATACCATTTCATCTCATATGCTGTTTGGTGGATCAGACAGGCAATAATGAAGGCAATAAGCGAGAAGGGCAGAGCTGTAAGACTTCCGCTTAACAGGGCAAATGAGCTTGTTACAATCCAGAAGGCAGGCAGGGCTCTTATGGATGAGATGAATACAGCAGAGCCAAGCATCGAAGATCTTTCTGATGCAACAGGCATCGATTCCGGCACAATCAAGGACCTGCTCACAGTGTCATCAGACATGATAAGCTTCGATTCCCCTCTTAAGAGAAGCGAGGATGGTGATTCAACATTCGGAGATTTTATTGAAGATGAATCAAAGGGACCAGAGGAGCAGGTGATAGACAGCTCAAGGAATGCTGATGTCCGCAGCCTGCTGTCAGTTCTCAGCGATAAGGAAAAGAGCATAATTGAGATGAGGTATGGCTTTGACGGAAAGAAGCCTATGTCACTCAAGGAGATCGGTGATAATTATAATCTCACAAAAGAGCGTATCCGCCAGATAGAGAAGCGTGCGCTTGAGAAACTCAGGAATGCCGGAGAGAGCAGGGATATCGAGACATACACACATGCTATGTAATTCATGGAGCATAACTGGAAACGGTTATGCTTTTTTTTATTAATCTGATTTCAAATGAAACCAGTATTCCGCCTAAAAAACTATAGTATCTTTCACGTTTTTTCTGAATTTTTGAAACGTTATTTCATTTATTGTATCGGATTATTTTATAATAAAACACATTGACCATGCTATGTTTTACTCGTACCATAGTAAGGCAATAAAAAATAAAAGGAATAATCAATGGAAAACAGAAAGTACGTTTATTTCTTCGGAGATGGAAAAGCTGAGGGCTCTGCTGATATGAAGAGCCTTCTAGGAGGAAAAGGTGCAAACCTTGCAGATATGACTTCGATAGGACTTCCGGTCCCTCCTGGTTTCACAATTACGACAGAAGCATGCGACTACTTTGATAAGCACGAAGGCGCTTATCCTAATGGAATGAAGGATGAAGTCCTTAAAAACCTCAGGAAGCTGGAAGATCTAATGGGAGCAAAGCTCGGAGATAGAAAGAACCCGCTTCTTGTGTCTGTCCGCTCTGGTGCAGCGCAGTCAATGCCTGGAATGATGGATACTGTGCTTAATCTCGGTCTGAATCCTGATAGCCTGCAGGCGCTTATAGATAAGACAGGCAATGAGCGCTTTGCATGGGATAGCTACAGAAGATTCATACAGATGTTCGGTGATGTCGTAATGGGTGTTCCTCATGCACAGTTCGAATATGCACTTCAGTCTGTAAAGGATGAGAACAATAAGGTATTCGATACCGAGCTTGATGTTGATAATCTTAAGGAAGTTATCAAGAGATACAAGATCATATACAAGAAAGCAACAGGAGAGGATTTCCCGACAGATCCTGAGTACCAGCTTTTCAAGGCAATTGATGCTGTTTTCAGAAGCTGGAATAACGATAGAGCAATCAAATACAGACTGATGAATGATATCAGAGGAC
>CAKQTF010000158.1 GCA_934276695.1 uncultured Spirochaetales bacterium | reverse complement strand
TGCCAGTTCCCTGACAAGGACTCCGTTCTTCTGAATCATCTCTATTCTCTTCTTATCCCTTCCGATCAGCGTGACATCATTGGTCTTTGAAAGATAAGCACCAAACAGCGTTGCCATAGCACCATTACCAAGAACTGCAATCCTCATAGAAATACTCCATCAACTGATTATATATAATACGCATTTGCCACATAAGAATCATGCAAAAATTTTATATATCAATCACATGAGATAATAATTCTGTTTTCAGAATGATTTTTCTTATATACAATTCAACATAGCAGAAAATTAAGCTAAACCGGATATCTAAAGCAGAAGGCAAATCCAGTTCTGCTTGAGTTTATATATTAAAACCCCTACTTCCCCGCCTCTCCGCTCTTATGTCTTCAGCGGAGAGGCATCTTACAAAAAAGAATGCCACCCGGAAAGGATGGCATCGATAAATCAGAAGAGGAATCAGAAAATGGCTTCGACGCTATCATCATAGCTGATTGTTACTGCATTCTGATTAGGCATTGTCACTTCAAAGCTTCCGGATTTCCCGTCTGCAATCTTAATATTATTGTATCCGATTGTTGCATTACCCTGCGAATATGGCAATGTGATTACAATAGTCCCAGCACTGCTGGCCTTGCCATTGCTGTATCCAATATACTGCAGTGGATCCGTCCCAAGGTATCCAGCACCTCCTCCATTCTTTGCATACAAAACAATTGATGTTGTTGTAGATACCACAAAATCTCCATATTCCGCAGATGATACAACATGATTAGAGATACTCATTGAACCTGTATACTGGTTAACTCCTACACTATGCGAACTGCTTATCGAATATCCGGATTCTGAATATTTCTCAGCTGATATCCCTGGCCACCAGTCTCCTTTGAACTGATTATCTGCATTATGAAGCACTGTATAGAAGTCTGCATTCATCAGGTTAAGAAGAGCCTTAGCATCAGTAATAGGATTATAGAACCTTATCTCCTTCTTATTGCTAGCGCCTGAAGATGATGCAGCTGTGAATGTTACTGTCCCATGCTTCTTTATTGTGATGACTCCTTCAGAATCTATTGAAGCTATATCATCATTGCTTGAGGAATATGTAAGCTCTCTCATCGTTGCATCACCAGGAAGGACAGAAGCATTGAACTTCAGTGTGCCAAGTGCTGTTGAATAGTGATCATCCATTGAGATCTCAACACCAGTATCCTTTACAAGGATTACTCTGAAATATGCAGAAGCACTATGATAATTTCCTTTAGAGTCCTTGACTCTCAGCATTATGCTGTTTGCATCCTTATCATAATCCTGCACTTCAGGCATATCATAAGTAAGAGTTATCGCATTCATCTCATCGAAGTCTGCACTGGTCTTCTTAAGAATCCCATTTACAAACCATGAGTACTCTACAGCACCGTCTATTGCAGCAGGGATACTGATGACAGCTGGTGCATCTGGGGTTACAGTGATTGCACCCTTAGCAATTGCCTCGCCAGCCCTGAGCTCAAGCCTAAGATTATTAAGTACAGGCTGGATCAATGTGATTGTAGGCTTTACAGGAGTGCACTCCTCTGATGATGAGCTCATTTCACTTGTCGGATCAAAATCCTCAGTCTTAAGGCTGTTATTAATAGCCTCGATTGAATATGAATATGACTTCCCTGCAATCAATGCTGCATCTGAGTATTCAGTATCTTCTACTGTAGCAAGATACTCTCCATTCCTGTATATCTTATAACCTTCTGCATAAGGAACCTCTGCCCATGCAAGCGAGATCTCTTTTGAAATAACTCCATCTATAATGATTACATCAGGAGCTTTTGGTCTGCAGAGGTGAACACTTACCGCATTAGTGCTTTCATATGAGATTGTCTCTCCATTGATTCCCTTATCCGCTGCTATTGCTGTAATAGTCACAACACCAGGCTTCTTGGCATAAAATACTGCCTTCTTATCAGAAGCAGAAACCGCCTCAAGAACAGATGAATCAGAAGTTGACCACAGAACTTTGCATAATGTTGCATTCTCAGGATTGATAGAAGCCTCAAGCTCAAAGTTATCACCATTTGTGATAAAGGACTCAGGAAGTATGCTCTCATCAAAGTCTATGGATGTTACAAATACCTTAGTAGCAAAGCTCTTCTCTATCTTCTCTGTTTCCTTTCCAAGCTTTGTCTTGGCATATAGCACAAATGTATATGAAGTAGCCTTTTCAAGATTCTCGAATGTATATGAAGAACTTTCTGATGCATCGACTACGGCAATTTCGCCATTGCTGCATTCAATATAGATCGTCTGGAAGTACCTATCCGCATTGCTGCTCCAGCTTGCAGTAATCGATGTCTCAGGATTCTCTGATCCATAAGAAAGTGATAATGCAGGAGGATTTGGATAATTAGGCGAATTGTTCGAAGTAATTATGAATAGCTCCGTATCACTGTCATCAGGAACAGATGTCTGACCAGCATATACCTGGAATACAGCTGTTGCTGTCTGCATCAGAAGGAAATCTGTATTGTCCTTTGTGTAGTAGATATTGAAATAGCCTGTGAAACCTGCAGATACAGGAATAGAGCTATCTTCATAAATGTACTCTGTTACACCTTTCTCAGCACTCTGACTGGAATATGGTGTCTTCGTGCCATCATCTGAAATCTGAACAAGCTCAAAGGAAAATGCACTCTCATCATATGCATCCTTCATAAGGCCTGCTGTCTTGATTGCTTCACTCCAGTCAAGCCTCACCTTAATAGAGCCAGTGCCTTCTGAGTTTATGAGTGCCATCGCAACAGATATGCTATTGCTGCCGTTCACGGAAACCGTAAGAATATCCTGCCCGCTTGATTTCCAGATCTTCTGGCCACCTTTTCTGTCAAAGCCGGAGACTGTGACACTGTAAGTACCAACAAACACATCAGTAAATACAAAGGCCCCATCAGCACTTACAGATCTGTATGCATTAATCCCGTCAGATATCTCAGCCTCATAATACGAAGGCTCCTTGATATCAGCAGGAGCAATCGTCCTCTCATTGATAAGATATGATCCGACCTCAACGCGTGATACAACAGCACGTGTATCAGCATCAGGAGCCCTGCATGATGCAAGCAATGCAATTGATATAATCAGCAATGGTAAAATTCTTTTCATAATAAGCCCTACCAAAGCAGGACTATAATATCATGAAAACAGGAAAGTCAATAAGATAACAGGCATTCTTGATATTTTTTGTTCGTTATTTTCAGCTATCAAGGCAAAAAAGAAAGGAGCCTATGCTCCCTTCTCTGCTATGGATAAATATCAGATTGCAAACTGCAGAGCGCAGAAAGCAGCATATACAGCAAGCAGGATGATGCCCTGCCATCTTGAAAGCTTCCCTCTTTTCAGAGCTGGAAGAGTAAGGAATGCCATCACAAACAGCATCACAGGAATATCAACTATAAGCGATGCGGTTATTCCGAAGATACGGGAGTCCTGAGGGATCGTGAATGGCTTCAGAACCGTTGCAATTCCGCTCACAAGCACCAGATTGAACAGGTTTGCACCGATTATATTTCCTAGCGATAGCGAGCTGTGTCCTTTTGCCAGTGATGTGATTGCAGTCACAAGCTCAGGGAGGGATGTACCAAGAGCAACGAATGTAAGCGCGATTACGGATTCTGGAACACCGAGAGCCTCTGCGATCAGAGTCCCGTTATCAACAAGGAAATCCGCACCGACAGCTATCAGGGCAGCCCCAACCACAAGAAGCAGAAGATCCTTCCACATAGGATTATCCTCCGCTTTCTCCTCTTCTTCCGTAAGAACTACCGGTGGCATGTTCTTCACCTGCTTCACAGTCACTGCCATGTAGAGTACAAATGCAAGCAGTAGAATGACTCCGACCCATCTTGCAAAGAATCCT
>CAKQTF010000157.1 GCA_934276695.1 uncultured Spirochaetales bacterium | reverse complement strand
GCCTCTGCTGCCCTCAGCGCAGAGAATGCCATATCTGCATATATCTTATGGGCTACAGTGATGATTATGTTCTTCAGCAGCTCTTCTTCAATGCTTTCTGCGTCCTTTATGATTCCAGTCCCATCATCGAAGCCGAATACATAGCCTAGGATTGATTCAAATTCTTTCTTGAACCCCTCATATGCTTCTGCTGCGCTGCATCTCTTCTTCTGGAGCGAGATCAGAAGCTGTATGTCATCAAGACTTGCTGCGCTCTTTGCCAGCGTTATGAACATCAGATATGCAATCATCTCACGGGAATACTGCTTCTTGACTGGATTATCGATCAGCTTCTTCTTCACATAGTTGCTGATCATTGATTCGGTTATTGAGATTCCGAATAAAGGGCATAGCGCCCTGTTGATGTATGTTGCGCTCTGGTTAAGATAGAGGCCGACATCAGGGATCTCGCAGAAGGCCGGCAGACGGTAGCTCTTAATTGTCTCTAGAAGTCCATCTTCTATTTTAAGGATCATATAGGTTCTCCGTTAATTTTTTATCGGTTTTTTAAAAACCCTTGACAGGTTTTATATGTTTGTTTAGTCTTCTTTATAAGTTTTTGAAAAACCGATTACGAGTTTATTGTATCAGCTTATTGGGTTTTCTACAAGGAGGATGCTATGACAGATATTGCTTTATGCAGGAATGGGATGCATTTCGCAGCAAAGGACAGGATGAGTGCATTAACACATTTCATAGGATTCATCTGCTCTGTGATTGCGATGCCGGTTCTGCTGATCCGCGGGGCTGCGGATGGCAGGAGCCTTGCAGAGCTTGTCTCTTATGCAGTCTTTGCAATGAGCATGGTGCTGCTTTATGGAGCATCTTCATCTTATCATGCATTTGATCTCGGTCCGTATCTCAATAGGAGGCTGCGCAAGATTGACCACACGATGATCCCGGTCCTCATAGCAGGAACATACACTCCCCTCTGCATGGGGACTCTCCGTGATGATGGAGGTGCTGTGCTGCTTGCACTTATATGGAGCCTGGCTTTCCTCTCAATTCTATTCAGCCTTTACTGGATAACCTGCCCAAAATGGGTATCATCCCTGATTTATATAGGAATGGGATGGGCATGTGTCCCATATATACCATCTCTTTACAGGCTGCTCCCGGATGATGGCTTCATGTTTCTCCTTCTTGGTGGGATAATATACACGATAGGCGGCATAATATATGCATTCAAGCTGAGAGTGCTTGAGCGCAACAGGAATTTCAGAAGCCATGAGGTATTCCATCTGTTCGTGATGGCAGGGACGCTTATGCACTATATGATGGTATATATGTGCATTGCATGATGCTTATTTGCAGATGATTGGCTGATAGCTGAAGACGAAATGCTGAATTAGGGTTATTTTATCAGACATGGTGCGAAAGAAAAGACTATTGGCTATCCTGGTTGTTATCGTTGCTGCTGCAGCTATTGCATTCATCTCTTTCTATGATCCGGCAGTGGAAGTCCCATATAATGATTTCATTTCGGATGCAGAGAGCGGGGCTATTGAATCTGCCGTGTTCTCTTCAGATGGGATAAGGTTCCGCATAGCAGGGGATAAAGCGGAATACAGGACCGCTAACCCTGATTCTCCTACGCTGAAGGAGATGCTGCTCATGAATGGCGCAGATGTCAGCAATGCATCTTCATCTGATCTTGATTACTTCCTTAACCTGATATTTGATGCGCTGTTCCTTGGGATAGTTGTGTTTGGCCTGTATAAGGCTGTGTCTGCTTATAGAAGCAGTTTCCATCTTGTCCATCACACAGGCATCCGATTTTCGGATATTGCTGGCATGGATGACCTTAAAAAGGAGATGATGGCTGCTGTTGATATCCTGAAGGGGAAGAGAAGGGCAGGAGTGAGGGAGATATCCGGAATCATCCTTGAAGGGCCTCCGGGAAATGGAAAGACACTGTTTGCAAAGGCCCTTGCAGAAGAGGCCGGAGTGAATTTCATAGCTTCAAAAGGCGCTGACTTCCAGGGTGCGCTGATGGGGCTCGGAGCTGCTAAGGTCCGTATGCTCTTCTCAAAGGCCAGAAGAAGCAGGCCATGCATCATCTTCATTGATGAATTCGATTCCATAGGAGAGAAGAGGAATTATGCTGGAAGCGGCATTGATAAGGAGAACAACAGGATAATAACAACGCTCCTCAATGAGATGGATGGATTCAGGAGCTCAGGCGGCGTTCTTGTGATTGCTGCTACTAATTCATACGAGTCCCTTGATCCGGCGCTGATACGCCCCGGCCGGTTTGATCTCAAATTCCATATATCCAATCCTGACTATGATACAAGGCTCCGTCTTGTGGATATCTATTCAGAGGGAAAGTCATTCAGCAGCTCACTAAGCCGAGAACAGCTTGCATCCCTTTTCGAAGGGCTTTCCTCATCTGCTGTTGCAGCTGTGCTGAATGAAGCTCAGATGATCGCTTCAGCAAGAGATGGAAAGGAGATCACTCTGGCAGATATCGAGCTCTCTGCTGCAAAGACAGATGTAAGGCTCTGCCATAAGAAAAGGTAGTTGATTTTTCTGATATTTCGTGATTTTGGGATCTGAAGGTGGTATCATCTTAGCCATGGCGCTTATCTTCAAATACCTGAAAAAGCATAAGGCAGTATTCATTGCAACTATGCTGCTCCTTGCTATAGAAGCTCTCTGTGCATTGCTGCAGCCTGCTCTGATGTCATATATCGTAGATAAAGGCATTGAGAGAATGTCTGTTCCGTCTGTCATCAGATACGGTCTTGTAATGCTCTTCTTCACAGTACTGGGTGCTATTGCTGCGATTCTTAGGAATATAACATCTGTAAGCACATCGCAGAGCCTTGGAGAAGAGCTCAGGCATGATATCTATAGCCATACGCTTCAGCTGTCCCAGGAGAATATAGACAGGCTTGATGCTGGTTCGATAATCACAAGGATCACAAATGATGTTGTGCAGGTCCAGGAGTTCGTGAATGGGCTGATGAGGATCATAATGAAGGCTCCATTCATGTTCATTGGCTCTGTTGCCCTGATCTTCATATCCACGCCGGAAGCTGCGCCATGCATCCTTATGATTGTTGCAGCTGTTGCTCTTCTTATTTTCCTGAATATGAGGATAAGCTATCCACGGTTTGGAAGAGTGCAGAGAATGATGGACAGGCTCAACACCAGAGCGAGGGACTTCCTCTCCGGAGTGAGGATCGTCAAGGCTTTTACAGGGGAGGAGCACGAGGAAGGGCTTTTTAAGGAGGCCTCAGAGAATGTTGCCGATGCAAATGTATCTGCAATGAGCAGTCTTGCATTCTTCTCTCCTCTGATTTCATTCACGATAAACTTCGGCATTGTGATAATGCTGTATCTTTCAAGAAGCCAGAGCGCTTCTGAGATCGGACGGCTGATGGCTTCTGTCAGCTATATGACACAGATGCTGTTCTCAATCAATTCGATATCCAATTCCCTGAATACAGCAACGCGTGCGCAGGCATCAGCCAACAGGATCAGAGAGGTCCTTGATGAGCAGAATGCTAAGGCAGTGAGCGTGGATCCTGTAGAGGATTTCAGTACGGATATCGAGTTCTCAGATGTATCATTCTGCTATGGAACATCAAAGAACCCGGCATTGAAGAATATCTCAATGAGGATAAAACCGGGTGAAAGGATAGGCATAATCGGTCCTACAGGCTCTGGAAAGTCCTCATTGATAAAGCTTATTCCAAGGCTTTATGATCCGACATCCGGAGAGATCAGGATAGGAGGAGTCCCGATTGACCAGCTGGATGAGAAGGCACTGAGGATGGCTGTTTCTATTGTGTTTCAGAAGGCTGTGCTGTTCTCAGGAACAATCCGGGACAATATGCTATGGGGATGCGGGAGCGCAGGCGATGATGAAT
>CAKQTF010000156.1 GCA_934276695.1 uncultured Spirochaetales bacterium | reverse complement strand
TTTGAGAGCAGCACATCTGACAGCACTGGGCCGATCCTCATAGGTGCTATCCTAAGCTCATAGTGATCAGATTCCACGATTTCGGCAAAGCTAATCCTTTCATTGAATGAATCAAATCGGATCCAGTCACGAAGCGTATCAGAGAGGCACCGCAGTTCTCCCGCCTTCTTCATGATGAAATCATAGGCCTGATTATCATCTGGAATCTCATATTCAGAGGCAATCGAATCCGCAAGTGCCGCCATTGATCCGGCCAGTGCCTCTCCTGTCAGAAGCCTGCTTCTGAATTCAGTGTAGAACTGCCTGTCAAACAGGACTTCATCTCCTCCGGGCAGTGAAGAGATCAGCGGTGTTATTGCCTTATCAAAATCAATTGCCATTTCCCTTAATGCTGCAATATCGGCCTTGGCCCTGCGCATGAATCCTCTTTTCAAAGGCTTCTCAAATGCACCTAAGGCTTCGAAGGCTGTTATATTACCGAATCTTGAATGTTTTGCAGCAAGCTCATTAAGGATATCCGTAAGCGCTTTATAGCTGTATTTTGAAGAAAGCACCTCTGTTGCCTCACTCTCAATATGATGGGCCTCATCAATGACAGCTATGCTATATCCGGGAAGAACAGCATCCTCTGTGAATGGTATTGCGCATTCCATCCGGTTCTTGGCATCAAGAAGGAGTATATGATGGTTCGTCACAACGAGATCTGCTGCAAGGGCTTTCTTTCTTGCATTATAGAAAAAACATGATTCATAGCACGGGCAGTGAAATGAAGCACAGTCATTCTCATCTGCGCTGATAGCTGAGATCTCATCATATACTTCTTTTGATGGAACATCGGATCTGCAGCCTGTAGATGTGCATGCTATCCATTCATCAAGCTTATGATAGCTGCTTTCTCTGTCTTCTGATATCAGAGTCCGCATCGCCTGGCTTTCCCTGTACTTCCGAAGACATACATAATTCCTGCGGCCAAAAAGAATCGCAGTTTTAATATCTGCTGAAAGGGCATCCTTTATCAGAGGAATATCCTTATCATACAGCTGCTTTTCCAGTGTTATCGTACTCGTTGCTATAACGGCTTTTCTAGAGCTGTCCTTGATGAGCTCCATGAATACCGGTGCTAGATAAGCAAAAGACTTGCCAGTACCTGTACCTGCCTCAATTACAGCATGCTTCTCTTCCTGAAGCGCTTTCTCAATCAGCGATGCCATCTCGTACTGGCTTTCCCTGAATTTATATCCAGTCTGCTTTTTAGCAAGTTCTGACTCAGGTGAGAACACATCATCATAGAGATCCATCATCAGCCTCAGCTTCTTCCTTCCATTCAGCAAGTTTCCTGTGGAGTGTCTTCCGCCCTATTCCAAGCAGCTCTGCAGCCTTGCTCTTATTGCCTTTTGCAAATGATATAGTCTCAAGAATGATCTGCTTTTCAGCTTCATCCATTGTTATCGGAAGAGTCATGGATATAGTGCTCTCGCCGCTTTCCTTTCTTATCTGAGGTGGAAGGTCATCGGCATCGATGTATTTACCTTTCGTCATGACTACAGCTGACTCAACAGTATTCCTCAGCTCTCGTATGTTGCCAGGCCACGAATATGCGAATATTGCCTTTCGTGCAGCGAGAGTGAATCCCTCTATTGATTTTCCTTCCTCTGCATTGAAAGTGCTGAGAAAATCCGCAGCAAGAAGCTCTATATCCTCTTTCCTTTCCCTCAGGGGCGGAACATGGATCTCAACCACACAGAGCCTGTAATACAGATCCTCCCTGAAGCTGCCCTTTCTGACCTCCTCCTGAAGATTCCTGTTTGTTGCTGCTATGACTCTGACATCAACGCTTATTGTCTTCTCGCCACCGACTCTCTCAAAATTCCTTTCCTGAAGGACTCTTAGAAGCTTGACCTGGGTCGCTGCATCTATCTCTCCAATCTCATCAAGGAAAATCGTGCCTCCATCAGCTAATTCGAATCTGCCTTTCTTCTGGCTTGTAGCACCAGTGAAGGCTCCTTTCTCATGACCGAAAAGCTCAGATTCAAGCAATGTTGAAGAGAGCGCTGCACAATGGACTTTTATGAAGGGCTTATCATTTCTCTGCGATAGTGACTCGATGGCATTGGCAACAAGCTCCTTTCCTGTTCCTGATTCACCTGTGATAAGGACAGTTGCCTTAGTCGGAGCAACCTGCTTTATTGTATCCAGCATTGCCTCGACTTTTGCTGATTTGCCTATGATCCGTGAAAAGTGCTGCTGCTGCTTCAGTTTCTCGATCTCAAGAGTGAGCCGCCTGTTCTGCTCCTGAAGCTGGCTGTTGCGGATTGTCTTCTTTATCACAAGAAGAAGCTTCTCAAGATCAACTGGCTTAGTGAAGAAATCTATTGCACCATCACGCATGGTCTCAACTGCTGTCTCAATCGTGCCATGTCCTGTAAGCACGATAACAGGAAGAGTCGGGTATGATGAGGATACTCTGCGTATAAGCTCATACCCATCCATTTCAGGCATCCGGAGATCAGTTATGATCAGATCAACGCTGTTTGATGCAATCATATTCCAGGCTATCCTGCCATTCTCGGCTGTCAGTACGGAATATCCTTCATCCTCAAATGCCATCCTGAGCCCGGAAAGGATATTTTTCTCATCATCAACAATCAGTATTGTGCTCATCTTCCAAATCCTCTATTGCTGTTCTTTCAGATGAAGGGACAGGAAATGATAATGTAAAGCATGTCCCTGCACCGATCTCACTGTCTACATGAATCTCTCCATGATGTTCCTTCATGACCTTATACACGACTGTCAGCCCCAATCCTGTGCCTGTTGCCTTTGTTGTGAAGTATGGCTCGAATATCTTGCTGAGAAGCTCCTCGCTTATGCCTTTCCCTGTGTCTTTGATTCTGAGCACAAGATAATTGCCTTCCTGCTTCAGCGTCACAGTGAGCTTGCCTCCTCCATTCATTGCAGCAAATGCGTTCTCAATTATATTAAGCAGTGCCTGTCTTACATATCTTGGATCAATCTCGATTTTAGGCAGGTAATTCTGTATGGATGAAATGACCTCGATATTCTTCTCTTCTGCTTCAGGCATCAGGAATGAGATTGTCTCCTCAACGACATCTGAAATCGAAGCAAGCTTGAGTTCAATATTCATCGGCTTTACTGCAAAGAGGAAATCAACTGCAATTGAATTGAGATGGTCTGTCTCCTCATCGATCACAGCCAGGTATTTCTCAGCTTCATCTCCTGTGAGTGTTCCATGCTTTGAGAATGCCTTCCGCATAAGCTGTACATGTATCTTCATCGCAGCAAGCGGATTCTTTATCTCATGTGCGATCCCTGCTGCCATTGTGGTCATGCTTGCAAGACTCTCTGACCTCCTGAGCCTTATTTCTTTTCTGAGCTCATCTGAGATATCCTTGAAGCGTATATCTATGAAGTTCTCTGAATCCGTCGGGACCTTTGCATAATCCACGCGTATTGTCCTCATATCCTGTCCCAGCTGGAATGTGAAGTCCTTTGAATCTGTCCGAGCCTTTCCTGCGATTATAGATTCAATATATGTCTTCATATCCTCATCAGGAAAAGACTGCGAGATTGATGCTCCCTCCCTGAGATTATGAGACTGGCTATGCGGCAGGATCTGGTACACTGTCTTATTCATAAGCCGTACCCTGCCATTCCTATCCACAACAACATGAGCTTCTGACAGTGAATCAAAAAGCGATCTGTATATATCGCTTTCTGTCATCTCGCTTCTTATCAGCTTCTCTACTTCGCTTGGTGGATAGTTCGAGAAATCATCTATTATCTTCGTCAATAGCTTATTTGCCATTAGCTGCCTCCCTAAGTGCCAGGTCAATTGCCATCCTCTGCGATAGATTGTAAATATCGCTGGAATTCTGCCAGTCCCTGAATATGCGGTATATCC
>CAKQTF010000155.1 GCA_934276695.1 uncultured Spirochaetales bacterium | reverse complement strand
ACCGCATCCTTGATCGTACCTGGCACAAAGTGGCCGAAATGAGGCAGGCCTGTTGCAAACGGAGGACCGTCATAGAATACATATTCATTATCGGCAGGTCTCTGCTCGATAGATTTCTCGTAAATGTTCCTGTCCTGCCAGAGCTTCAGGACTTCTTCTTCCATCTTAGGGAACTCAACTTTGCTGTTTACCGGTTTAAACATCATTTTCTCCTAGTCTAAACAATCATAAATAAATGTAGATGAATCTTCAAGTGATATGGAATTGCCATGCATGCTAATCTGATGGCTAAATCCATTATTACATCTTTACACTTTATGTAAAATTGTAATAATAAAAAACTATGAACTTAATCAGAAAACTATACTGCAGAGCATTCCAGAAAGCGCTGTACATCGCATATCCATTCCTCCCATACAGGGAACCGGCCACAATAGATGGCAAGACAGCAGGTATACCTGCTGTCCTTATCAAGGAAGAGGCGAATCACCCGATGATCGTCACGGACAGGGGAATAGTGTCAAATGGGCTTCTCGCTCCGCTGGAGGCTGCACTTGAAGGCGATGATATCAGCTATACGCTGTTTTCAGATGTCATTGCAAACCCGACGACAGAAAGCATTGAGAAAGCACTGGCAATATACAGATCAGAGCACTGCGATTCCATAATAGCGCTAGGTGGAGGATCATCAATGGACACGGCGAAGGCCATCGGAGCAAGGATTGCACAGCCATGGATGAGCCTTAAGGCAATGAAGGGAATACTGCGTGTATGGAAGAGGATACCACTCCTGATCGCAATCCCGACAACTGCCGGAACAGGCAGTGAGGCAACGCTTGCAGCTGTCGTGGTCGATTCTGAGACAAGGCATAAATATGCAATAAACTCGTTCCCGCTTATCCCGCGCTATGCTGTGCTTGATCCGCAGTACACATATTCCCTTCCAAAGCAGCTGACAGCAACCACAGGACTTGATGCGCTCACACATGCAATCGAGGCATACATAGGCAGATCAAGCTACAGGAAGACAAGAATGGAGGCAAAGGCTGCAGTCCGCCTGATCTTCCAGAATCTCGTAAGTGCCTATGACAATGGAAGTGATGAGAAAGCAAGAGCAGGGATGCTGAGGGCAAGCTATCTTGCAGGCTGCGCATTCACAAGAAGCTATGTCGGCTATGTTCATGCAGCGGCACATGCTCTTGGAGGTAAATACAATACACCGCACGGACTTGCGAATGCAGTGATCCTGCCGTATGTGCTTGAATCCTATGGCAGCAGAGTGGAAGGGAAACTGAAGAAGCTTGCAATAGCCGCAGGCCTTGCTGATGAGCTCACGGATGAGAAGGAAGCTGCTTCTGATTTCATTAATGGGATAAGGAATCTCTGCAGAAGGCTTTCCATTCCAGAGTACATTGATGCTATAAAGGAAGAGGATATCAAAGAGCTGTCAGAAACAGCTGAAAAGGAAGCAAATCCGCTCTACCCTGTTCCGGTGCTATGGAGCAGAGAGCAGATTGCTGCGGTATTCAGAGAGGTTATGGGACAATGAGAAAAGATGAGATACAGGAAATACTGTACAGGCAGAAGGCTTTCTTCGAAAAAGGCCAGACACTTAATCCAGAATACAGGAGAAAACAGCTGAAGAAGCTGTACAAAGCAGTCGAGGATAGCTCTGAGGAACTGAGAAAAGCACTCTATGAGGATCTTGGCAAAAGCGGCTTCGAAAGCGACATGTGCGAGATCAGGCTGACGCTCTCTGAGATATCCTGGATGATAAGGAATGTCAGGAAACTGTCACGCAAGCGCAGAGTAAGAACACCTCTGGCCCAGTTCCATTCAAGATCATACGAGCAGCCTTCCCCATATGGTACTGTGCTTATAATGAGTCCGTGGAACTACCCCGTCCTGCTCTCGCTTGAGCCGCTTGCAGATGCAATCGCAGCCGGGAACACTGTGGTGCTTAAGCCAAGCGCATATTCACCGGCAGTATCAGAGGCACTGTGCCGTCTGATATCATCTGTATTCCCCGAAGAGCAGGCAGCAGTGATCAGAGGCGGCAGGAATGAGAACAGCGCGCTTCTCTCTGAAAGATTCGATTACATATTCTTCACTGGAAGCAAAGCCGTCGGAAAGACTGTGATGAAGGCTGCAGCGGAGAGGCTGACACCTGTAACGCTGGAGCTCGGAGGGAAAAGCCCGTGCATTGTAGAGAAGAGCGCCCAGATCCCGCTCGCTGCCAGAAGAATAGTATTCGGCAAGCTGCTGAACTGCGGACAGACATGCGTTGCCCCCGACTACATCCTGTGCGACAGAAGCATACAGGATAAGCTCATCAATGCGATAAAAGCTGAGATTGAAAGGCAGTACTCTGCAGATCCGCTTGCCAATCCTGATTATGGAAGGATCGTGAACCAGAAGCATTTTGACAGGATACTGAATCTGATCAACGCGGATAAGACTGTATACGGAGGAGGATATGACAGGGCTGCACTGAAGATCGAGCCGACCGTGATGAAGGATGTCACGCTCTCTGATAGTGCAATGAAGGAGGAGATCTTCGGACCAGTGCTGCCGATAATACCATATAAGACAATAGAGCAGGCAATGCACATGATAAAGAGCATGCCATCCCCGCTGGCTCTTTACATATTCAGTGAGGACAGGAAGACAGTGAAGAGGATAACATCATCACTGGGATTCGGCGGCGGATGCATAAACGATACGATAATACACCTTGCCACATCGGAGATGGGATTCGGTGGATTCGGCGAAAGCGGCATGGGTTCCTATCATGGGAAAGCAGGATTCGATGCATTCACGCACATGAAGAGCATTGTGGACAAATCAACATGGATTGACCTGCCGATGCGCTATCAGAAATACACAGAACTGAACCACCGCCTGATCAGATTCTTCCTGAAATAGGAAAAGCGGGATCACTCCCGCTTTCCTGCATGGATGCCATTCAGCCTAGTGAGGCATCACTTCCCATGTATATCTTGCAAGCCAGTCCTCGATTGATCCGACGCATGGCGCAAGCTCTCTGTAGACAGGCTCTACCTGAGGATATCCTCCAACCTCATCCTGGCTGTTGATTATCTTTCCTGTTCCTGAATAGAACTCCTCAACAAGGCGCTTATCTACCTCATCCCTGTCAGCAGGCCTTGCTCCTGCATACTTCAGGACATACTCAGGCACCTCTGATGCAGGTCTTACGGTAAGACCTTCAATCCATATAGGCTTCTCATCAAGAAGTGTGACTGGAATAGATTCATCTGTGAGGTTTCCTTCTGTCACGCCATCAGCCTTGACTATGATATTGTCCTCCATATAGCATCTCTCGTCATTCTCTGGATAATTTGATCCGACCATTGCCTTAACTGTTGTAGAAGGGCCTTCCTTCTCATAGTTTCCGACAATTGAAACAATAGGAGTTGATGGCCTCTCCTCAAGCCCATCCCATTCCTTAGGGATCCATGAGAGCCTGATTGCCCATGCACCCGGATCATAGATCAGGTTGTTCACGATGATTCCTGATGAATTCCCCTTGAACCATGGGTTTCTCTCATAGTTATGGGCATAGTAGTTGCCGATGATTGCGATATCAGTGCAGTCATCCATTACAAGTGTTCCCATTGAGTGGTTCATATTCTTGCTGACAGTCTTAGGATGGACTGAATAAGCAAGGCACTCTGAGATGAAGTTGTTGCTGTATGTTATCCTGTGTGATGCATTCTCCGGGCCCTTGCCTCTCTTTCCTGAGATCGAGAGGTTCTCATCAACACCCCATGACACAGAGCAGTGATCAACGACGATATTGTACGGATTGCCGTTTGCTGCTGTCGAGATCTCTGACTCATACTTCCTCTCACCAGGCTTCAGTCCGCCATCTCCCATCCTGAATCTGACATGCTGCATCACGATAT
>CAKQTF010000154.1 GCA_934276695.1 uncultured Spirochaetales bacterium | reverse complement strand
GTCCATTGATGCTGGTTTCAGGCAGATAGTCTCAGGATCAGAGAACAGGACGCTGATCTTTGCTTCAAGGTTCCCTCTCCGTTACTTCACAGAGGAGTATGGGCTGGAATACTATGCTGCCTTTCCTGGCTGTGCAGAGGAGAGTGAGCCGAGTGCTAAGACCGTGGCATTCCTTATAGATAAGGCCAGAGAGCTCACTGTGCCATGCATTCTTAATATAGAGCTGTCGTCATCTCTTATCGCAAATACGATAGCGGATGAGGCCGGATGCAGCGTAAGGACATTCCAGAGCATACACAATGTGACAGCTGAGGATTTCATGAGAGGAGAGAACTACATGACGCTGATGAGGCGGAATATGGATGTGCTAGAGGAGGCTTTAGGTGCTGATAAGCGTTGAAGGGATATCATTGGGCTATGATGGGGAGCCGATTATTGATGGTCTCTCATTCACTGTCGGAAAGGGTGACTATCTCTGCATTGTAGGAGAGAACGGAAGCGGTAAGTCCACGCTGGTCAAGACGCTTCTGGGACTGATTGAGCCTCTTAAGGGCATAGTAAGATATTCTGATGGGCTTAAGAAATCCGAAATCGGGTACCTTCCTCAGCAGAGTGCGATACAGAGGGATTTCCCATCTTCTGTCATGGAGGTCGTCTTATCCGGATCCCTTAACAGGAGAAAGAGGCTCTTCGGGTATTCAGCGGAAGACAGGTCAAGGGCTGCGGGGATCCTTGAGCGGCTTGGCATGGGAGGCTATTCAAAAGCATCATACCAGGAGCTCTCAGGAGGGCAGCAGCAGCGTGTCCTTCTCTCCCGTGCGCTCATGGCAACAGAGAAGCTGTTACTGCTTGATGAGCCGATAACAGGGCTTGATGTCAGGGCTTCAAGCGAGCTTTATTCGATTGTAAGGGAGCTAAGGAAAAGCGGTATCTCGATAATAATGGTCACACACGATATACATCCTGCACTCAATGATGCTGATACCATCCTCCATCTTGCTCATGGAAGCTATTTCTTCGGATCCCGTGAGGAGTATTTCAGATCTGCGCTTGGCAGGGATTTCCTGGAGGAGGCTGGACATAGTCATGATTAAAGAGATTTTCGCATATTCGTTTCTTATGAGGGCTTTCTTCACAGGAATCCTTGTATCAGTGACAGCAGCACTGATCGGCGTGTCCCTGACGCTGAGGCGCTTTTCAATGATCGGGGACGGGCTTTCACATGTGGGATTCGGAGCGCTTGGAGTCGCAGCGCTTCTCTCCCTGTCACCTATGGCACTGACAGTCCCTGTCGTTATAGTATCCGCTGTCATACTCCTGCATTTCTCGCAGAAGACAGGCAGCAGGGGGGATGCATCAATCGCGCTGCTCTCATCATCTGCTCTTGCAGTAGGCGTGATCGCTGTATCATTAGGCGGGGTTAATACAGACCTCAATGCCTTCCTGTTCGGCTCTATCCTGTCTGTTTCAAAAAGCGATGCAGTGCTCTCTGCAGTGCTCTCTGCCATAGCTCTTATGTCATATACGCTGTTCTATCATCAGATATACATAACGACCTTTGATCCTGCATTCAGCAAGGCAACCGGGATAAGGACCGAGAGATACACTCTTCTCCTGTCAATCCTCACAGCGCTTGTTGTCGTTATCGGCATGAGGATCCTCGGCTCGCTTTTAGTATCAGCACTGATCATATTCCCTGCAATGATATCCACAAAGCTATGCAAGACGTATCTTGGGGTTACATTATTCTCTGCCGCTGAATCGGTCTCTGCATTCATCATAGGCTTTGTATTCTCATATGCACTGTCTCTTCCTACAGGAGCAAGCATCATAGTCATCCACCTTGCTTTCTTCTTACTGGCGTCCATATGGAGGGCAATACGCAATCATATCTGAAAAAATCGTTGCAAATGAAACTTAAAATGATAATTTTTCTATTGAGCAATTCTGTTTCTGATGTATACTTTTCATTCATATCAGGAGATGGGTTATGGATTTCAGCTCAGTTTTTAATTATGTCTATGTTGATTTTGAATATATTCTCCGTCTCGTCTTAGCTGCTGTCTGCGGTGCGATAGTCGGTCTTGAGAGGGAGAAGAGGCAGAAGAGCGCAGGACTGCGCACTCATATCATTGTCGCAATGGCCTCTGCTCTGATGATGATAGTATCCAAGTATGGCTTTCTTGATGTGATGAAGCAGGGGCTTACACCTGATCCTTCCCGTATAGCCGCAGGCGTTGTAACTGCAATCGGATTCCTTGGCGGCGGTGTCATATTCATAAGAAAGGACAATGCTGTAGGCCTTACGACTGCTGCAGGCCTCTGGGCTACTGTGGGAATTGGAATCACAGTAGGAGCCGGCATGTATGTGATCGGCATCTCATGCACGGTTCTCATGCTTCTTGTCCAGATTCTCATGCATTCCCATCATATGAAGATGTTCTCTCAGACAGTCGGAACGATCACGGTAAATCTCTCTAAGCATAATCTCTCTGTGGAGCAGCTCAAGGACAGCCTTGATAAGGAAGGGATCGCAATCAGGAACCTTGCGCTTAAAAAGGCAGAGAACAATGATGTGATATTCTCTGCAACTGTTTCCCTGTCAAAGAAATATCCGCTTACGGATCTGATCAATGACTTCAATGGCCATGATGGCATATTCGATTCATTCGAGATCTATACGCTCTCGTGATGTATTTCAGCTGCAGTCTGACTGGGCATTGCATGCCCAGTTTTTTTATCTGCATAACATCAGCGTGGCCATCTCTTCTCAGGCTCAGGCAGCGGGCTGAATGGGATATGCGGCTCGCTCTGGTAGTAATAGCACACGGAAGATACATCATCTGACCTCTCAAAAAGCCCCGAATCAGTGATTCCGATCTGCTGTACCGTCACTCTTATATCCTCATGGAAATAGATAGGGTCCTTTATGTGCCATCTGTAGAATGCACGCATAGGAGGGCAGTCCTGGTTGTGGAATCCGGATCTGTAGCTGATATCGTCCCTGCTGTAGAACGGATAGCCGGCATATGCTGAGCAGAATGTCTCTTCCTTCAGCTTTCCGTCATAGTAGGGTGTTCTTTCAGCAAGGCTCCAGGAGCCTCCGAAATAATCCTCGAGCCCTGTTCCGCATATTGTAGGGTAGGTACTATCCCCGTCGATATAGAATTTGAACTCACCCTCTCCGTACCAGTAGCGGGAAAGCGATGAGATCTCAAGGAATGTCCCCAGATAGACACCGTCACCCTTGACATTATCGAGGATGGTGTAATCCCTGCCGATTGCAGTTGGATTCTCTCGTCTCCACTGCGCATGGAAATAGAGGATATCGTCGCTGTAGTCCTCTCCGAGCACATAGTCAACCTGGTAGAAGAAGGCAGGAATAGGGCTCCTGTGCTGGTTCTCAAGAGTGATCAGCGCGCTTTTCCTGAAAGGCATCTCTATGTATGAATTGTATCCCCGTAGCGGAAGCGCTGTGATCAGAGCGGAGTCGACTCTGTATGTCTCGCCGAAGCCTGAGCAGAAGAAATCCCCGAGCGGGACCTCGACAGAGGGGGAGCTTTCGCCGTCCCAGTACATTCTGATCACAAGATCCCTGAGTGCAAACCTATCAGAGCCGGATGTCCTGTCCGGAGCTGTGATCCAGATATGCGTTATCCTTCCGCATCCGCTGATCTCTGCCAGCACTCTGGTCTCACCTGGCTTTATATCAGTCAGGCATGGGGATCCCTTTCTTGATGCCCCGAGCTTGGAAGAGGCCATGCCTCCTTTTCCTTTCTCTCCTGAAGGGTTCTCTGCGCTTATTGAGAACGATCTTAGTGATGTTTTCCTGAATAGCTCCATCATAGCCTCCTCCTCTGATTGTAGCGTAAATGCATTTCATGGTGCTACCCGGTTCCTGAAAGCTTGCAATGTTCATTCCAAGCAGTTAATC
>CAKQTF010000153.1 GCA_934276695.1 uncultured Spirochaetales bacterium | reverse complement strand
GTTTGACCAGAGGCCAGATGGAAGATTCATGCAGATTCTGCCCTATCACGGGGATGAACTCAGAAGAAAAGCTTTTGGCAAAGGCACTCTTTTCTGCTAACCTCTGATTATGAACTATGATGTTCCTGATAAGCTAAGCGAGATTGCCGGTATATTCAGAAGCAATGGGCATTCACTCTATCTTGTGGGCGGAGCTGTCCGGGATTATATCCTCGGGAAGCCGAATCATGACTATGACTTCACAACAGATGCAATGCCGATGGAAATCAAAGCGATGTTCAGGAAGACCATAGATACAGGGATCAAGCATGGGACCGTCACAGTGCTATTCAGAGGCGAGAGCTTTGAGATCACTACCTTCAGAAGCGAGGGCGAGTACCATGACGGAAGGCATCCTGACTCAGTGAGATTCATAAGAAGCCTGGATGAGGATCTCAAGCGCAGGGACTTCACTATAAATGCGCTTGCTGCTGACCTCGAGAGCGGCATGATAATAGACAGGCACAGCGGGATCAAGGATCTCATGGACCATAGGATCCGGGCAATCGGGGATCCGGAGGAAAGATTCAGAGAAGACGGACTCAGGCTTATGAGAGCATGCCGCTTTGCATCAAAGCTCGGCTTCGATATCGAAGAGGAGACCTTCAATGCAATGAGGAGAATGCATTCCTGCATAGCGAATGTATCAAAAGAGAGGATAAAGGAAGAGCTCTTCAGGCTTATTGACGGCATCGATCCGTCAAGAGGGATTGAGATGATGAGGAGATCATGCCTCCTTGAGGATGTGCTTCCAGAGCTCCAGAGCTGCTATGGCGTAGAGCAGGGAGGGTACCATGCAGAGGATGTCTATTCACATCTCCTGCTGGCGCTTGAATACGCAAGGGATAACGGATTCCCGCTCAATCTGAAGGCCGCAGCCCTGCTCCATGACATAGGGAAGCCTGAGTGCAGGAGAGACGGGGACGGCAGATATACATTCTATGGCCATGATATAGCATCCGAGCGCATAGCAAAGCAGATCCTTGACCGCCTCAAGGCATCAAATACCGAGAAGTATGAGATATCACACCTGGTCCGTGAGCATATGTTCTCATATACGCATGACTGGAGCGACGGCGCTGTCAGAAGATTCATAAACAGAGTCGGAGAGGAGTATCTCTACAGCCTGTTCCTTCTCAGGGATGCAGATAGGGCTGCAACAACAGGAAGGATGCCTGATGATGGCAAGGAGCTTGATGATGAACTCAGGAAAAGGGTTCATGATATGCTTCTTACGAAGCCTGCGCTCACAATAAAGGATCTTAGGATAGATGGCAATGAGCTGCAGAAGGCAGGGATAGCATCCGGCCCGCTTCTTGGCAACACACTGCGCTATCTGCTCTCTGAAGTGATTGAGGACCCATCAAAGAATGAGAAGGAGACACTCATTGCCCTTTCGCATCGTTTCGCTCAAGGCCAAGGGAGATAAGAGCCAGCTTAGCAGCTGCCTGCTCTGCGGCTTTCTTGTTCCTTCCCTCTGCCGGGCCATAAGTCTTTGAGCCAAGCGTCACTGACACAGAGAAGATCTGCTCATGATCAGGGCCTGACTGCCCGATAAGCTCATATACAGGCACCTTACCCTTCTTCTTCTTCTGATAATACACCTGGAGCTCTGTCTTATAGTCCTTGTATGACAGCTGGTTCTTCTGCAGCTTTGTCACCTGATCAGGAATGAAAGACAGCACGAAATCCCTCGCAGCCTCAAAGCCCTGGTCAAGATACAGTGCTGCGATCACAGCCTCCATGGCATCAGCCTGTATGGCCTTCTTCTTCCGGCCTCCCTGGAGCTTCTCTCCATGACCGACAAGAAGATATCTCTCAAAATCCATCCTCGATGCAACCTCTGAGAGTGATTCCTCAGATACGACAACGGATTTTATCCTTGAGAAGTCCCCTTCATGGAACTTATGGTAGAAAGAGAAAAGATACTCAGCCGTGATCATGCCAAGCACTGAGTCGCCTAAAAATTCCAGCCTCTCGTTATTATCCACTTCTCCCCTGCATTCATTTGCATAGGAAGTATGGGTAAAAGCGAGATTCAGCAATCTCAGGTCATCAAATCTGAGCTTATTATCCTTGAGAAAAGAAAGAAGCTCCCTTTCACGCTCTTCAGTGATAAAGGGAGCCTTAGACTGATATGGAAGCAATTAGTTCAGTTCCTTTACAAGATACTTAACAGCATCACCTACAGTCTCAAATTCATTTGCCATATCATCAGAGATTGTTATTCCAGTCTCCTCTTCAATAGCATACACAAGCTCATAGGTATCTAAGCTATCTGCGCCGAGATCTTTTCTGAAAGATGCTTCCATTGTCACCTTAGCAGGATCGACAGAAAGCTTCTCAACAACAAGATCCTTTACCTTCTTGAATACTTCATTCTCAGTCATCTAAGTCTACTCCTCGTCTTTTACGACAACAGGCTTACCAGCATAGTAACCACACTTCGGGCATACGCGGTGAGAAGGAATCAGGTTACCACATGTCTGACATTCTACCAGATTTGGAGCTGAAAGCTTCATGTTAGCATGCTTTCTTGAAGCAGCTTTAGACTTTGATGTTTTATACTTAGGAGTTGCCATTTTTAATCCTCTCTATTTATAGTCATCTTTCGACGGTTTTCAAGTTTAGCAAAAGTGCCTTTAATCGTCAACACTATCTGCCATAGCCATCTGAACTTACAGCATAACCCTGCATAAAGTCAATACCTGCAGCTATATCCCATGAACCTAAGCCCTGTCGCTCAGTATTTCTGACATATAATAGAATACTGTAAGAATAAAATCAATATCAGACATGCACACCGCTGTCAATCCAGCGTCCGCGCACGAACCTGATGAGGAAGATGATGCCACGTACGATCAGCTCTGCTGTCATGCTGAGCCACACGCCTGTGACGCCGAGTGTCCTGGTGAACAGCATGACTGAGAGCACACGGATACCCCACATTGTTGCAATGCTTATCAGGAACGGCCCCTTGCTGTCACCTGCTCCGCGGAGGGCACCTGTCACAACGATGCTCAGTGCGAACATAGGCTCTGCAAATGATACGATGCGCAGGACTGATGCTCCGAGGCTTATCACATCAGGCTCATCCGTAAGCAGCCCGACAAGCTCAGGTGCAAAAGCAAAGAGCAGCGTGGATGTCACAGCAACCAGGCTCACAGCAAGGATTATCGAACTGAGTGCAAACCTCTTCGCCATATCCTTCCTTCCTGCTCCTATGCTCTGGCCTACCATGGCGGTCGCCGCAGATGAGATCCCATAAGCCGGAAGATAGCATATACCCTCTGTCTGCACAGCAACATAGTTCGCAGCGACACTGACAGCACCCATTGATGCAACAACAGCCGTCATAAGGATCTGGGCAAGGGATATCGTGATGCGCTCAAGAGCTGACGGCGCTCCGAGCTTCACCATATTCTTAAGGCATCCAGATGAGAAGCGCCAGGGAGCATCCCCTCTTAACCTGAGCTGGCCATGGCCGCGGACAGTGATAATAAGCAGAACAGCTCCCACAGCTGCAGTTGCAAGGCCAGTGCCTATCGCGGCGCCCTTCACACCAAGGCCTGCACCGTATACTGTGAAAGGGCCGATCATCCGTGTTGGGTATATGAATATGAAATTGAATATGACATCAAGCACGCACATGCCTATATTCATCAGGCTTGGCAGCAGTATGTTGCCGCTGCACCTGAGATGGGAAGAGAACATAGCGGCAGCAAGCGAGAATGGTATGAAGAGCGCATAGATCTGGAAATATGCGGATGCATCGCTTCTTATCCCTGGCTCAGCACCGAGCCATGAAGGGAGAAAGAAGCCAAGGACGAAAGAGACAGCAGCAAGCACAGCTCCGAAAAGCACATTGAAAAGAATACTCTCAGTGACGACAGAACGGGCTTCCCTCTCACGCCCAGCCCCAAGGAAC
>CAKQTF010000152.1 GCA_934276695.1 uncultured Spirochaetales bacterium | reverse complement strand
ATCTCCGCAGCCTCATAGAGCGCAGGGTCTATTGATGTTATAGCAGAGAGATACACAATCGACCCCCAGCCTACTGATTTCCAGAGATCAGTGAATACAAGCACGCCTCTGAAGTACTTAGCATCAGCAATGAAGAAGATCGAATCAAGTCCAAGCTGCTGCCTTATGATGTTTATAGGGCCTCTTGATGGGGATAGGAACTCAATGAATACTCCGGATATAACAACCCATGAGATGAAATGCGGTAGATATGAGATCGACTGGGAGATCTTCTTGAAGACAGGTCTCTTTATCTCATTGAGCGCAAGACATAGCACAACAGGAGCCGGGAAGCAGATCAGAAGCTTATAGAGGCTTATGATCAGCGTATTCCTGAACACCGGCCAGAAGAACGGGTTTGTCATCAGGGCCTTGAAGTGCTTCAGGCCGACAAAGGCACTGCCGGTAACGCCTTTGAGCGGATAGTAATCCTCAAAAGCAATGACCATGCCATACATAGGGCCATAGTGAAATATCAGATAATACAGGAATGCAGGGATAAGCATTATATAAAGCAATCCGAACTTCCTGATTCTATTCTCTTTTCTCCGCTTGGCAAGCGGCAGTGTCTTTTCCATTTATCCCAGCTCCTTTAAAGGCCCGCCCGCAGACTGCGGACAGGCTTTTTCCTAACAAGTGAAAATCTGCTTATTTGATGAAGTTAGCAGCATATGCATCCTGGACAGCCTTCTCAGCCTTCTCGCCTCCAAGAGCCTTGAACTGCTCTACGAATGAATCGAAATAGCTTACAGGCTTCGCACCAGAGATGATGTCATAATATGTCTGCTGTGTGAGTGTTGTGATAGTTGCGATGCAGTCAGAGAACTCCTGAGTTGCAGGTGCATTGAATCTCCAGTATCCGTTTCCAGTCACAGAGTGGCCGAATGATGTCTTAACGCTATCAACATTGGATGCAAAGAATGTGTTGCTTCCGAAGTCAAACTCCAGAGGTCCCTGCTTTCTAAGATCCGTATCACCCATAAGCCTCTGCTTTCCATAGGCTGTATTCTGATAGTGAACACCTTCAAGGCCATAGTTCACAAGCGTTGCATATTCGACATCTGAGAATGAAGCATCAAGCATAGCAAGGAATGCATCAACCTTCCTCGGATCCTTTGCAGCCTTTGTTGTGAGGACTGTGAGACGTCCGATCTTACCCCAGCCTTCTGTTCCGCTCTTGCCATCAGGTCCTACAGGAGCTGGTCCGAATACGATGTCACCATCTGGATTGAGAGCCTTGAACTCCTTCATGCACTGGCCCCAGTTGTTAGGATCTGAAGTATCTGTGCTTGCATTGAGATAATGGTAAGGCTGTGCGCATGTGACGCCGATCTGCCCATTCATGAATGAATGTGAAAGCCAGTTGTATCCGCCATGGCGCTCACCTGTGATGAACTCCTTGTCGATGATCCCTCTCTGGTACCAGTCAGCAAGGAGAGCAAGGACTTCCTTTGCCTCCGGGCGGATCCATGGGAAGAATGGCACATTATCATCACCGAGCTGCATCTCCTCGATCTTGAAGTTAGGCTGTGCACCTGTCACGCATCTGAGGCCATATGCACCGAAGATGGCATTGAATGTCCTTTCAGCCATTCCAGCTGTATTCCTCTTTCCATCTCCATCAGGGTCATTCTCAACAAATGCGACCATAACCTTCTCGAACTCCTCAAGTGTTGTAGGAACCTCGAGGCCGAGCCTGTCGAGCCAGTCCTTTCTCCATACGAGGACCATCGGGACCTGCTCCATCGGGCATGCTACACCATAGTTCTTCCCGTTATATACCATAGTAGACCAGAGTGCACCTGTATCATTCTTATCTGCCTCAGCAGCAAAATGAGGAGCCTTCTCACGGATCAGCTCAATAGGGAGCTCTGCTATGATTCCGCCGTCCACTAGCTGTGCAATCTGGCTGGAAGTATCCAGGACAAGCACATCAGGCATCTCGCCGCCAGCGAATCTTACATTCAGGTTCTCATAGAATCTGCTAGGATTGACGCTCCATGAGCTGAGATCGACATTGAATCTCTCGTCAATCATCTTGACAACCTCAGCATTCTTATCGACTTCAACTGAGCTCTTGCTGACAAGCCACTCCATTGCGACAGGGCTGTCATCCTTGGCTGCTGGTGCAGCTTCCTTTGTTCCTGTGGCAAAAACCATGCTTACGGAAATGAGAGCAGCAAATAAAACTGCGAACGTTTTCTTCATCGTTTTCTCCTTTTGTAAAAACAGTATAAAAGCGCCTCCAAAAATCGCTCAATGATAGATTTATGAAAAAATACCACTTTTTTGCATAGGATAAAACAACAATGAAACTTGTTATATTACAACAAAATACAATAACATAACCTGTAAAACTGTTTATCTTGTGACTGAAAAAGCAGCAGAATCCTAGCCAGGATGAATGGCATGAAAAAAGGCTGCAGGAGATCATCCTGCAGCCCGATTAATCATAACGCATACTAAACATACTGCGTTCGGTCTTCCATCTGGTGGTATTCAAGGAATACGCTTCCATCAAGAAGGAGCTTACCATTCTCATAGGATGGAGACTTTGCCATCACAGCATTTCTAAAGCCATCAAAGCTGCCATACTCATCAGAAGACCCTGTGAAGCAGAAATACCCTGTATCACGGCTATAGGCTCTTAGCTCTGATGCAGCCAGCTCATCATCATGCATCTCAAGAACGGAACTTGAATAGAGTGCAGCATAGCCATTGCCCTTTCTTGCGAAGATCCAGTTAGAATAGATATATGCCTCATCAAACCTGCACTCAGGGAAATAAGCATGAGTGAAGCCGACTGGATGGCTATCCGGAATCCTGTACACAGCACCCAGTATGCTTCCTTCCTGCCGTATGGCAGGCATAACACCATTTCCATACCAGTACCCTGGCCTCATTGAGCTGTGGTCGGAGAATGAGCCTGGATGATTGACAAAAAGAATCGCCTCCTCATCCAGTGCCGCTATCCACATATGCTGCTGATAGCCATAGACGCCAGGCTGGAAGAATGTCGTCCCATGGAACCTCTCATTGAATGACTTCGTATAGAGATGTGTATTCTCATACCGTGCCGTGTCCTCCTCCAGCGTTATGTTATTCCATCTGCCCCTGCCATCAAGACGCGGGGACTGGACTGAGGTCAGACAGTAATCAGCCTTCTTGACAAGCCTTATCTCTGCATTGCCAGAGGAATAATCCGCTGTGCATGGAGTCCGTATGATGCTCACAAGATCATCAGGTATCTTATATGATGATGTTGCATAGTATGAAAGCCAGCCTTCTCCGAAAGAAGTCGGGACCTCAGGGTCGATAAGGTTCATAAGCGCCTGCGCTCCCTGCTTTGATGGATTGATAATCCCTCTGTACACTCTGCCCATCGGAGCAATCACAGAACCTGAGAATGTATGCATTGCAAGCATTCTAAGCATCCTGTCTGTGACTTCTGACGCTCTTTCTGATATCTCCTTATCCCCATAATCTATCACATTGAGCAGGCATGCGAATGTCACATTCATATATACAGTGCTCAGGAATTCCTCAAAGCCATACTCATCAAGGTCATCAAACCATTCCATTGAAAGCCTGCGTCCGAATGCCGAGAGCTCAAGCCCTGTCATTCCTGCTCTTGGGAAGAACATATCAGGATACATCTGCCCTACAATCATTGCAGATGAGTAGAACAGAAGAGAGTGGTTCTCACTCCAGAAGCACATAGCATCAGCACCTTCCATTGTCATCCAGTACCTGTAGTTCTGAAGCACATCACGGATTCTCTTTCCAAGGGCTTCTGAAACAGGATAGTTCTTCATATACCTGACAACACCTGAGATCAGGAAATCAGAGCAGTCAAATCTTGCCTCAATCTGATCAAGCGTGGTATAGAAGTACTCCTCATCCCGAGGATTCACGATTCCAAGCGCTTTACGTGCAAGTATGTTCTGGATATAGA
>CAKQTF010000151.1 GCA_934276695.1 uncultured Spirochaetales bacterium | reverse complement strand
CTACCGGGCTATCCGAAACGCTGGGCACGAGATCCTGCCGGATGCGGATAAGGAATTTAAGGAAGCAGCATACCGCAAGACCTGCTTCCGCTTCTTTAAGCTCATGTGTGCAACAGTCTTAGGGAAAATCTGCGCATCAGATCATGCCATGAACGCTGTGGAAGAAATGAGCGCGCTGAATCGTGACATGAAAGCGTTTTTTGATGCTACCGGTGCGGAATACCCGATATGGCAGACACTGGAGGCAGAATGCAGAAGGTATTTAACATGAAGAAAAGTCATTCTACAACTGCCATTCAAAAGACTTCATGAGGATTTTCTTCACAGACTGAAACCTGAATGCGGTGTTTGATACAAAGCTATTTAAGTTGCGTCAATTGTGTTAGACTACTCTTAATAGATGTTCCTTCGACAAGAACATTTTATCATCGTATGCAGGTGGGTAGAGCCCCTATGCATGCTTTTTTGTATCTTTTGCTGTGATTTACAAAAAAGAAGGTGTTGCTCATCTCTTCTGATTCAAGACTTTTGCAACACCTCTGTTTAGCACACAACCCATCAGCCAACAGTCATGTTTAAATTAGTTCCATATTACTGTTAAGCAAAAAAGCTATATGCTTTATCATCTGCTAAATAAAAACGTCAGACTGATTATGTTCGTGTAATCGTCAATCCATCTGCTCCATTCATTGAATAAATGAACAGATAGAATGTACCAGCAGCAGGTCCAAGCGTCAGACTCCCCTCTTCACCATTAATCACTATCTTACGAACATCGTCGACATAATAATGGGTTCCGCTTGAATCACAGATATACGCCAGGACTTTATCGTTATCATTACCATCTATCCTGATTACAGCATTCTCATTTACACCTAGTCGGAAACTGCAGTATTTATATTCACCAGCCGAAATGCTGAATGGTACAGAGAGCACTGAAATATCATGATCTACAGATACAACCCTTATTTTCTCGGGTGTACTTTTTGAGTCAATTGAATAGTTGTTGTTTTTTAAGCAATTAGAAATATCACCAAGAATAATCTCATCAGCAACATTCCAATCTGATTCTGATTTCGTAATATCTAGCTCTGCAACCAAAGATGAAACAGCATTATTACGAGAACCAAGCCTGATTGCCCTATCCTTGACTATTTGGATATTGTTTTCAAGTAATGGAGTATACAGTATTTCTCCGAACTCTGTGAATGTCAGTTTCCTCGGATTAAGTCTGACAGTGAACTGGTCTTTGTTATATGAGTAGTTTTTGGTTATCTCTGTATCATTTTGGTAGATTTTAACATTAACAATCTCATCTGAATCATTGCAATACTGTGTTTTTCTGAATATTTCAAATCTTAGGCCTTCAAGATCTGATTCAGCAATGCCGGAAATTCCTTCCGTACCACTAACGCAGAAGATAGACGATCCATCATATTCCTTTTCTGCGTGAAGTGATCCAGATAGGACAGCTGGCCTTATTTCTGCTTTTGCATTTGGAATCCATATGCTGTAATTGGCCTCTGATGTTCCGTCAAGATACTCGACTGTCATATCACCATCTGAATATGGGTTGGCTCTATTGTTGAGATTGAAAAGATATGAACCAGCATCTGCATTATCTGTCTCAACAGTTATGCGGATCTTCTCTCCTTCAGGCATTCCATCAATATAATAATCACTTCCTGAATCATCCCCAGACAGGATTACAGTCCATTTCTGCTTCTCTCCGTTATATGTCTTAGGACTGAATAAATCATTCAAAATAGAAATATCAAATGGATTTATTTCAAAGAAGTTACTATCAATATAACTGTCATAAGCATATCCATCACCTGCCGGCACTGTGATTCTGATATAGTAGGTTCCAACATTCACAGGTGCCTCTGTTTTATATTCCTCATCACTTTCTTCTGATAGCCGGTATTCAATCTTTGGCTGTGCTGTCCCCTTTCCAAGGAAGTCAATATCATCGAGGCTGATTGTGACAGGCTTTCCATCATAGTTCTTCGTCGGATCCGTCTTCAGCTCAATTCTCCTTATGTTCTTAGGAGGGACCTCTGCCTCTCCTTCAAAATGGCAGACTGTGCATTCTCGGTATTTCCTTCCAGGCTCAGTATCACTTGGAAGATGGGATACATACCAGTCATCAAATGTATGTACATGCTTATAGCTGTACTCACCATATGTGAATAGATATCCATCACTCTCTGTAATAATGCTGAGAGCAGGATACTCTATGCCATTCAGCTTTATAACCATTTCCTGCTCAGTCTCAGTTGTCGTTATCTTCGCGCTTAAATCAACAGAGAGAGTCTCCACCTCAGGAGATGTGAAATCAATATCGAACTTCATGCCCGATGTCTCGGTTACGTATCTGACATCATCATCTATCACACTGAAAGAGAATGAAGTGTCATCTGTTCTCACCGCACCTGAGATTATCTCATTCTCATCCTCATCATAATAATACTTTATGCCATCCTCTCCGATGAAATACGGCTCGCTCCAGATACCATTAAATGCACCATGTGATGCAATAGCAATATAAGTGAGAACATCATTCTCAAACAGATCTTCTATCGTGTATGTGGTATCATCAGAGGAATCATCCGCATCATAATAATTCATTTCATCTATGGCATAACCAAGGAACCTGATCATTGCCATATCATTAAGTGCTTTCTCTGCCGGCGCGAGACCAGAACCAGAACCAGATTCAGAGCCAGGATCCGGAATGGATATATTATTTTTGCAGGATACAATGCTGAATACCAATGCAATTACAAGAATGACAGAAATAGCTTTTCTCATGCTGCATTCTCCTTTTAGTATTGATTCATGCCAAGCATACCCCCCCGTGCTATTCTGTCAATTTCTTTCGCTTTTTTCCAATTTCATACAGAATTTTTCATTTTAATACAAATCAAATGAACAAAACACACTACCATAGAGCTGTTTGCAGATGGATCATCATCCAGTTCTCCTCTATTCTGTATGACTGATCTAGCTCATAAGCCATGATGCAACATATTGCATGATATATATATAGACCACTGTCAATCTTTACTGTATGGAAATGAAATATTTTTCATATAAATAAACATCCAGGAAACTTTTCTCCATTGATATACTTATTTCTGGGGACACAATACACAATGGAAAACACTAAAGCAGCTGGCAAGCGCAGATATCGCCAGCCTTTTCCGCTCTGCATCACAGATGAGAGAGGCAATAAAGTACCTAACAGAATGCATGAGGAGATGCGGAAACGGAAGCTGACAAGAGCCGATGATTTCATAATCAGCGGATTCAGCACTGATTGCCTTCCTATAGAAGAGGATGATGTAATAAATATCCTTGTCGAAGCCCATATGGACTATTCTTCATTCATGGACTGGTCAGAGATGATGCTCTCAGAATGGAAACAGAGACATCCGGAAAGAAGACTCAGAGCTGATGTGAAGGGAGCATCATTCCTAAGCCTGCAGCGGAGACTCAGAAAATATGTCGGAATCGATCTCCTATGCTTTCTATGCATGTTTGCAAGCGGTGTAGAGAAATGGCCAGAACAGATTCCATCAGTCATGCCGGTGACCGCACCTGATAAGTACTATATACTTGCAATAATCGATGGATTCAGAGAGAAGCTCGGGATCAGGAAGTACAGGCTGATGCAGCTTCTTCACCTGCAGCCATCTGACATATCATTCATAGAGCTTTCATATACAAAGAGAGCACAGAGACGGCAGGACATCACGATGTACAAGCTATTCCAGATCATGCACGTGATGCACATTCCTCTGATGCAGTTCATAGAGCATCTGTACAGGATAAGCAGGGATGATGGGAATCAGTGCGAGATGCTTGACTACTATAGCTCATTCCTATCCGTATGATCACCTGTATATCCGCGGCATATGATCAGCAATGAATTCACTGGATCCCACGGTGAATACATCATTGTATAGCCTTCTGAACTTTGAAAGCCCGAAATCAACCGGATGG
>CAKQTF010000150.1 GCA_934276695.1 uncultured Spirochaetales bacterium | reverse complement strand
GTCCTGAACCTTTTCTCATATACCTCATCTTTCTCTGTATATGCAGCAGCAGGAAACGCCGAGAGCGTGACCAGTGTTGATCTTTCTAATGTCTACAATGCATGGGCGCGTGAGAATCTTGCGCGTAACGGCTTTCTCGACGAGAAGAAGTACAGAGTGGTCACTGCTGATGTGCGTGAGTTCCTTGATCGGGCATATGAGAATGGAGAGAGGTATGATCTTGTCATATTCGATCCTCCTGCTTTCTCAAATTCACATAAGGCTGAGGATTTTGATGTGCAGAAGGACTACCTCAGTATGCTTTATCTTATTTCCCGCATTCTCAAGGATGGCGGTGCGGTCATCTTCTCTGAGAATCTCAGCAGCTTCATCTTTGATAAGAAGGCTCTGAATCCTTACTGGGATATAAATGAGATCACGCGGGATGTGCTTGCTCAGGGCTTCTCTGGAAAACACAGAAGCTGCAGGGTATGGATACTAGAAAAGACAGCGCCAATGAAACTGGAGAAGAGAGCTGTCAGGAAGAAGAGAATGGACGATTTCAAAGATGAGAGCCTTGATAGGCTAGTCCTTTCCGAAGAGACAGGAAAGGATAACGAGGGAACAAAGATGGATTTCCCTGTGCGTGATGGAGAGAAGAAATTCAGCCGTGGCTATGATAAGAGAGAAGGAAGGGGCCGTGGCAGGGAATCTGATGCAAGACAGGGCAGAAGGGATTCTTACGGAGAAGGAAGAAGATACGGCCATGATGATGGATTCCGGAATGACAGGCCTGATTACAGAAGGGATAGGGATGACAGGGGCCGTGGCCCTTCATCCTACAGAGACCGCAGCTACAGTGACAGAAGAAGAGATGGCTTCAGATCTTATGACGATAGGGACCGGAGGGAATCATCCAGGGACAGAGATGACAGAAGAGACCGCTACAGTTCACATGATAGCAGAAGATCATACTCTGACAGAGACCGCTATTCTGAGAGGAATGGTTATTCATCAGAGAGGCGTGATGATGACTGGGACAATGAGACCTCAAGATTCTACCGCCGCGACAGGAATGACAGAAGAGACGGATTCAGAGGCGCTTCTTATGATGAGCGCAGCAGACGTAGCTCATTCAGGGATAGAGACAGCAGGGATGGACGCTTCAGCGATAGGAGAAGGGATTACTCCACTGAAAGCGGAAGGGATGAAGGCCCAAGGCGCAAGAAGACATCCCCGAAGCCGTATGGATATGATTCATTCATGTCCACTTCCAACCGTGATAAGGCAACAGCATTCTGGCTCTCAGGACAGGAAGTCCAGAAGAGTGATGAGGACTGAGCCATTCTGGTCATGACAGAGCCTGCCTGCACTATCTGCAGAGCAGGCTTTTTCTATCTGAGGAGCCTTGGCCTTCTGCTCTTATCCTCTTTCTCATGAAGATCAAGGAATGTCAGTATGTTGTCTTCTGTGAACCTTCTTATATCTTCATCGGACAGAGGGCTTCCTTCTAGTATGGAATAGTATTCTGTATATGATTCAACCTTAAGCAGGTTGATTGAGAAATCAGATCCGAACAGTATCCTGGAAAGGAATTTCTCCTTAGCACTGCCTTCAAGTGTTCCGATGTAGTTGTTCAGCCTGATGTAGAAATCATCCTGGCAGCCAGAGAAGGACAGGTCTGCATAAACTCCGTCAAACTCCTGCATCAGCTCGGCTGCGCTCCTGAACCATGGGGAAGATGGAAGCATCTTCATCCTTGCGCTTATTGAGTAGATGTTCTTGTCTGCGGATATTGCATACTGGCGTCCGAAATGCGCAAGGTCAAGCCTGAGACCTGGATAATTCTCAAGCACAGTCCTCCAGCTTGCAGGATCCGTGTATTTCCAGGCTTCCTTTGCAGGCACTCCCCTGAATCCCTGATCATCGCAGTGTGTTATTATAGGGATTCTGTTGGATTCGCAGAATTCGTAGAGATATCTATGCTTCTTCAGTGTCTCATAGTCATTCGGCCATGGATCGAAGCCCAGTGGCGGATATACCTTTATTCCGTAGAACGGCTTATCCGGGATCTCGTGCAGTCCATGGAATTCATGTGATGTATTTATGTACCTGCTCAGCATGTTCTTCAGAAAATCAAATGAATGCAGTGCCGGTGTGATCCCGGCAAATGGGTAGAATTCGAAGATTCCATCGGGCCTTGTCCTGTAATAGTGATCAATCCCTTCAACAGTGGCCTCGATATAAGGTGTTATCTTATCCTCTGCAGGGTATGTGTAATAGATGCTGTCAAGCTCCTTCTGGCTCTGCGAGAAATCCATCAGCAGCGGGATCATCAGCATCTTCTCATACTCTTCACCCCTCATCCTGAGCCTGCCGTTCTCTATGAAAGGGGATGAAGGGGCGTACTCGCTCTTCCTTGGGGAGCTGAAGCGCCCCATCAGATCATCCTCCATAAGGCAGAATGTCTCTCCGATAGGCCTGTCGAATGTCGTGATGGCATTGGTGAGCATATTAAGCAGATTATCACCTTTCAGCAGCTTCGGCGAGAATATGTAATCCTCAGCTGCATTACCTGTTATTATGTCCTGCGGGGATGCATAGAATGAATTGATGAATGATGCGAAATTCGGTTCCTTCATTGTCATTACATGGAAATGGCAGTCTGTGAAATATCTCATGCGTATATTATATTTGCCTTTTGATCATATTTCCATATGATGAGCATGCTATACTGTTCTCATGAATGTGATAAGAATCGCTAATGGGCTCATAGAGGCCGCTGTTGATATGGAAGATGGGATGAATGTCACTTCTCTTAAGTACAGGGATGTTGATGTGATCGAACGCGATGAGATGAGGAAGGCAAAGGGTGCAACTTACGCTGTCCCGGTTCTTTTCCCGACCCCGAACAGGACTGCAGGCGGATTCTATTCATTCAGAGGACAGAGGGTAGCAGCTTCAATGCATGGCTATGCAAGGCATGCAGCATTCTCTGTATCTGATAGAAGCTCTGACTCCGTGACCGGAACATGCAGCTTCGAAGGGCTCTCTGACCCATACGATATCTCAATGACGCTGACTATAAGGGCATATGAGAGCTCCATTTCATGGATCTTCCGGATAGAGAACATGGGAGAGGCTGAATTCCCGTTCTCGCTTGCGCTTCATCCTTTTTTCAGAAAGGATGTATTCCGGACTCTCTCTCTGAACTGTGAGTATGAGATGGAGGCAGATGGGAACAAGATCCCTACTGGACGCCTGATAAGGCTTGATGACAGGAATGGATATGACAAGAGGGATATAGCCGGAATCTCTGCCGATACTGTTTATCTGTCATCAGGCGGAGTCAAGGCTGAGCTTGATGCCGCATCTTTCTCACTGGTCATAGCAGGAGATGATTCCTTCAGGCATCTTGTGGTCTATGGATACCCCGGAAGCTCATTTATCTGTGCCGAGCCTCAGACTGGATCCACTGATTTCGTGAATCTGCATGAAAGAGGATTTGAGAAGGCTGCGGGACTGCTATCGCTTTGCAGCGGGGATGTCCGCAGCCTGTATGTCGATTTCTGCTTCCGGGACAGGGCGGGGCAGGATTAGCATCCTGCGATTCCGCTATCCACTCAGAGCCCCATCTTTGCCTTCATCTTCGACCAGCTGTCCTTCAGTGTGACAGTCCTGTTGAATACCATATGGTCTTCTCTGCTGTCCTTGCTGTCTACGCAGTAATAGCCGTTTCTGATGAACTGCAGGTAGTCTCCTGGCTTGGCTTTTGCAGCCTCAAGCTCGATGTATGCCTTCGGGATGATGACAAGCGAATCCGGGTTGATATCGTCAAGGTAGTTGCCAGTGGCTGCTCCAGGGCATTCAGCCTTGAAGAGCTTATCAAACTGCCTGACCTCTGCTTCCAGTGCATGGTCTGCACTGACCCAGTGGCTGGTTCCACGGACTTTCCTGCCATCTGCAGTAGTGCCTCCTCTTGACTCCGGATCATATGTGCAGTGGACCGCAGTTATCTTGCCATCTGCATCCTTATCAATTGAGACAGCAGTTATG
>CAKQTF010000149.1 GCA_934276695.1 uncultured Spirochaetales bacterium | reverse complement strand
CCGTAAAAGAATCATCGGAACCAGATACAGACTTCATCAGATGATTCTGCTCAAGGATAACGTTCCCATCAAGAACTATTCTTGAGAAAGCATCATGTTCCTGCTCTATTGTCACAGATACTGTATGACCTTTAGAAGATGAGGCATCAACACGTATATAAAGAGATGGAACATCTGATGCAAGTATAAGCTCTGGCTTAAATGAAAGAGCCTTATCTATAGATGTATCATCCAGATCTGAGAGAATAGAAAGATGCTTTGATGAATCAGAAACAGCAGCTCCAAGTGCAACAGCTGCAGCTATACCCTTCAGTCTGCACCCAGGAATCGTCACACCCATTGCATTCTTAATCATATCCCTGGAAGCATTAATGCTGATGGATACTATATCATCCCCGCCTAAAAGCTCACTGGCCTTAGCTCCTGCAAGTGCCGCCATCGCAGGCTCAGTGCATCCCATAGCCGGCTGAATCTCATGAATCAGCTTTTTCAAAAAGAAATCATTTTCCATGAATCCCCCAAATCACATTCCAAGATAAGCCTGCTTCACGCTGTCAGAATTCAGGAGATCAGAAGCAGCACCAGATAAAACAACATTCCCTGTCTGCAGAACATATGCTCTGTCCGATATCCGGAGAGCTGCCCTTGCATTCTGCTCGACAAGAAGAATCGTTACCCCCATGGTTTTTATCCTCTCGATAAGATCCAGAATCTGCTTGACAAGAAGAGGAGCAAGCCCCATCGAAGGCTCATCAAGCAGAAGGAGCCTAGGCTTTGACATAAGGGCCCTTCCCACGGCAAGCATCTGCTGTTCTCCACCAGAAAGCGTCCCAGCAAGCTGGGTCTTACGCTTTTCAAGGATAGGAAAAAGCTCGTAAACCGTCCTCAGCGTCTCATTGTTCTCCTCTTCCTTTCTCAGGAATCCTCCCATCTCAAGGTTTGTAGCCACAGAGAATCCAGGAAAGATCTGCCTTCCCTCAGGAGACAGCACAATACCATTCTGAACTCTTTTCTTTGTACTCCAGGATGTTATATCCACTCCCGAGAAAGATATATTTCCAGAAGAAGGAGACAATAGTCCCATGATGGTCTTCATTGTAGTTGTCTTTCCTGCTCCATTTGCCCCGATAAGCGTTACAATCTCTCCATCTTCCACAGAGAAGGAAATATCATGAAGAGCCTTTATACTGCCATAAGACACACTTATGCCATTAAGTTCTAACAATGCCATTTATCTCTCCTCCCCAAGATATGCTTTTATGACGTTCTCATCCTTAGATACATACTCAGGTTTTCCCTGGCAGATCAGCTGTCCATAGTTCAGCACATACAGCCGCTCACATATATTCATCACGAATTTCATATCATGCTCTATGAGGAGTATTGTCTGTCCCATTGACTGCAGTTTCTTTATTATCCTGGCAAGCTGCTCAGTCTCACTCCCATTCATGCCAGCAGCTGGCTCATCAAGGAGCAGAAGCTTTGGGTCAGTAGCCAATGCCCTTGCTATCTCAAGTCTGCGCTGGGAACCATATGGAAGATTCTTAGCAAGTTCATATCTCTGTGGCCACAGATCAAGTATATGAAGCAGCTCATCACTTTTCTTTTCTGCATCCTGATAAAACTTCTTTTTCTTCCTGGTGCAGAACAACGAATCAAAGAATCCGACATCGCTCTTTGCAACCATCCCAGCAATTATATTGTCGCGGACACTCATGCGCCCAAACAGCCTGAGATTCTGGAATGTCCTAGCAAATCCTGCCCTTGATATCTCAAAAGGCTTCTTGCCTGTGATATTCTCTTCTCCGAGGAATATCATGCCTTCTGTTGGAGTATAAATCCCCGTAACTACGTTAAACAGCGTGGTCTTCCCTGCTCCATTCGGTCCGATTATGCCTACAATCTCACCTTTGCTTACTTCAATATTGATATCAGATAGGGCAACCAGTCCGCCAAATCTCTGTGTTACATGATCAACTTTCAGAACACTCATCTGCTGTAACCTCCTCCTTATCCATATTGAGACGCTGTTTCAGGTATCTGAAATTAACATTGCCTAGGATACCCTCTGGCCTGAAAAGCGTTATAAGGACAATCACTATTCCATACAGGAATGTCCTGTATCTTTGAAGGAACCTAAGCACCTCTGGGATAACCGTAAGGAATATCGCACCTCCGATTGCTCCCGGTATGCTTCCTAGACCTCCGAAGATTGCAAAAATCGCGAATGTCATGGATTGTCCTGTCGTATATGTCGTAGAGTCAATATATCCCATATAGTGGGCATAGAATGCTCCCATAAGGCCTGCTAGAATACCAGAGACAACAAATGCCATTATCTTGTTCCGGAATACATCTATACCGATTGATGCGGCAGCAATCTCATCGTCCCTTATTGCATAAACTGATAATCCATGAGGAGAATCAAGAATATTCCTTATCACTATTATTGTAAGGAGAAGCAATAGCAGAGCCACATAGAATATCATCTGCTTATTCTTCAGATATACGCCGAATGCATTCAGCGCAGGGATATTCATTATTCCCAAGGCACCTCTGGTAAGACTTGTCCAGTTAAGCTCCACAAGCCTGACAATCTCACAGAAACCAAGAGTGACTACTGTGAGGTAGTATCCTTTCAGCTTAAGTACTGGCAGACCAAGAAGAAGGCTGAATGCTCCGGTTATAATCATTGCGATTATGAACGTACCTACTGAATTCACACCGAATCTTGTTGATATAATCGCAGCTGTATATGCCCCTATTCCCCAGAATGCAGAATGTGCCATTGTCATCTGTCCGAGGCATCCGATTATCAGATTCATGCTCAGGGCAAGAGAAGCATACATAAGGCAGGTTATTCCAAGCCTCAGAAGATAGCCAGTATTCGCAATAAACGGATAAACCAGAGCTATCACAGCGAATGCAATCAGAACAGCATTACTATGCTTTGCGCAGAATTTCCAGATCTTATTCATCTCTTTCCTCCTACACTTTCTCAACTGTCTTCTTGCCGAATAAACCAGCAGGCTTAACCAGGATGATAACGATAAGGACAATAAAGGCTATTGCATTGCGGTATGCAGCACTGATGTAGCTTGCACCAAGAGCCTCAAGGACACCAATGAGTATTCCGCCGATCATAGCTCCCGGCAACACGCCTACCCCTCCAAGGACAGAGGAAGCCAGTGCTTTCATGTTTATTGTTCCGCCGATTGTTGAATCTATTGTCTGATAATACATGCCAACCATTGTCCCTGAGACAGTTGCAATAGCTGCGCTTATAGCAAAAGTGCATGATATAACGCGATTTGCATCTATCCCCATCAGCATAGCAGCCTCTGCATTCTGGGACACAGCCCGCATCGCCTTGCCGAACTTTGTTTTATAGACAAGAAGAGATGTGGCTCCCATTATGATGAAAGCCGCAGCAAGTATGATTATCTGGCTCCAGCTTATATTGGAAGAACCTATTCTGAAATATCCGAAATCAATCATATTAGGATAAGGAAGAGTCTCTGCTGTGAAGAATATACGGACACCATCCTCAATGATCATCGACACACCGAGAGTGAATATTATGCCTGTCATCTTAGGGGATTTCTTTATCCTCAGGCGCCTGAGACCGAAGCAATCCATTCCATAACTCAGCAGGGAAACAATTACAACTGATAATAGGAAAGCCACTATGAAATGGCCTTTCATTGCTGTATATAGAATGAGCGTGAGAAAACCGCCGAGCATATAGATATTGCCATTAGCGAAGTTAACCAGACCCATTACACCGAAAACCATGGAATAACCAATTGCAACGAGTGCATATGTGCTGCCAATCGTTATTCCACTGATTAATTGCTGTAAGAGCATTATCTGACTCCTATAAGAAAAACATGGATGGCTGGAATCTCAGCCACCCACAGATCTGAGGCCAACTAATCATTTGTCAATGAAGACAAACTTTCCATTCTCAATTCTGAATGTATAGACTTTCCTGAAGAAATCACCTTTCCCATCAAACCATGCTTCACCAGAAGCAAGCTCAGAATGCAGTTC
>CAKQTF010000148.1 GCA_934276695.1 uncultured Spirochaetales bacterium | reverse complement strand
CATCAGGATAGAGCATGTAGCTGATTTTCGCTTCCTCGGATGCTGCTGCGAATGAAAGGGCATTCTCCCTGTTAAGGAACAACGAATTGCCGTTTTCCTCTACAATGGAAAGCTTCAGCATGCTGCTAATGGATTTCTGTGCAGCCCTTGATACTCTATCCGGATCCCTCTGAGGAAATACAGATAGGAATTCTTCCGAGGAAAGGAATCTCTGCTGCTGTGAGCTGCGTGCTGGGATATCCCCTGATGATACGAAGGAAAGAAGCATCGGAAAGAATTCAAGATCAAATCTCCTTCTGTCTTTTCTCTTCATCCCGAGAAGAGGGTAGGCTGAGATTGCTTTTTCCCCTAAGTGAGTAAGAAACAGTTCTCCTTCCTTTTCCTCTAAAAGACCACGTGCGATATATGATGGCAGCAGATCCTCATCAATGAAAGCCTTATCTGATGATAGGGAGAACGCAGAAAGAGACATGCTCTCCTTGTCACTGATTGCTGAAATAGCCGCGTCTGCATTCTGCTCTATGTATTCCTGTATTCTTCTGCTCTCATCCTCTAAGCCGTAGAGTGCTCTTAGAAATTCCATGCTCACCTCTTCTCTATGGTATATTCGTACCCCTGTTCAGAAAGGAATTTCTGCCTGTTCTGGGCAAAATCCTCTTCTTCAGTGAACTCGGAGACAAGCGTATAGAAATGGCTGTCTTTCTTCTTAGGCCTGAGGATCCTTCCTAATCTCTGTGCCTCTTCCTGCCGTGATCCATATGCTCCGGAAAGCTGTATGGCTACAGATGCATCTGGCAGGTCTATTGCAAAATTTGCGACTTTTGAGACTATTATCGCTTTTATGGTGCCTTTTCTGAATGCATCATATAGCTCATCTCTCTTCCTGTTCCCTGTCGACCCCGTTATAAGAGGAAATCCAAAATGCCTATGGAATTCCTCAAGCTGGCTCAGATACTGTCCGATGATTATCACAGAGTCACCCCTATGCATTTCCAGCAGCTCCTCTGTTACTTTGATTTTATTGGGGTTGCATGATGCGATCCTGTATTTCTCCTGCCTCTTAGCAGTTGCATAGCTTATCTCCTCTGATTCAGGAAGCCGTATCCTGATCTCATGGCAGTATGCTTTTGCTATGAATCCGCGTCTTTCTAGATCAGTCCATGGAGTGTCATACCGCTTAGGTCCAACAAGGGAGAATACTTCATCTTCCTTCCCGTCTTCCCTTATCAGTGTTGCTGTCAGTCCTACACGGTGCACAGCCTGCAGCTCAGCTGTGATTCTGAATACCGGAGCCGGAAGCATGTGTACCTCATCATAGATTATGAGGCCCCATCCTCCTTTTCTGAAAAGAGAGAAGTGCGGGTAGATATCACTGTCCCTGTCGGCTCTCCATGTCATGATCTGGTATGTTGATACTGTTACAGGCTTTATCTCCTTCTCCTCTCCAGAGTATTCACCTATCATCTCTTCGGTGAGATCTGTCTTATCCAGAAGCTCTCGGATCCACTGATGGACAGCTGCTATATTCGGAGCCATTATGAGTGTTCTGGTTTGTAGCCTATGCATTATCTCTATTCCGACTATTGTCTTTCCTGAACCGCATGGAAGCACGACCGTGCCATATCCAAGGTTGTCCTGCTCTCTGCCAAGGACGGCATCTGCTGCCTCGCTCTGGTAGTCTCTTAATGAGAAGTCCGTTTTCTTGCTGAAATGCATCGGAGTGCCGGCAGAGAGAGGTATTCTGTCATCGACAGGAAAGCCGAGCTTTATCATAATCACTTTCACAATTCCCCTGTTCATCCTCTCCACGAGAAAGGATGAATCATCATTCGGGATAAGGTATCTCTCTAATGTCTTCTCGTGCCTGAGCTGTATCATGAACAGCCTGCGCTTAACAGTGAGGATAAGATGGCTTTCATCATAATCCTCAAGTATGAAGTCCCCATAGCGTTCAGCGGTATCATTTATAAAGAACAGGATTCTGCTGTCTATTTCATATCTTGACCACCGCTGCAGTCTGGATACGATGTCATCGGCAGTCAGCCCTGATGAGATCGCATTCCATAGAGAAAGAGGTGAGAGCCTGTATGTATGCATATGCTCGGGGCTTTTGATAAGATCTGAGAAGGCTGCTATATCAGTGCGGCAAGCGCATGCATCTTCTGAATGCACATCAAGCAGCATTGTCCTGTCAGACTGCACTGTCAGCGGTTTATCATTCATCTGCTGTATGCCTTTGAGATCAGTAATTCATCAAGTATGACAGCTGCTGCCATAGCCTCTACGACAACAACAGCACGCGGGGCAATGCATGGATCATGGCGGCCCTTTATCTCCATCGTTATGCTGTTCATCTCTTTGTCTACCGTCATCTGCTTTCTTGCAATTGAAGGAGTTGGCTTGAATCCCGCCCTGAAGATGATCTCATTGCCATTTGAGATGCCGCCAAGGATCCCTCCTGCATTGTTTGTCAGGAAAATGGCATTCCCTTCATCATCCGCTCTCATCTGGTCATTGTTCTCACTTCCTCTCAGCCTGGCAGCCTCCATCCCGCTGCCTATCTCGAATGCCTTCACTCCTCCTAATGAGAGTATTGCAGAGCCAAGTCTTGCATCAAGCTTATCGAATACCGGGTTTCCTAAGCCTGCCGGAACTCCTGTTATATGGCATTCAATGACTGCACCGATGCTGTCGCATTCTGCTCTCACTTCTTCGATGAGCGCTTCCATTTTCTCTTTCTCTTTGCATTCAGGAGCATATAGCGGTCCTTTGAATGGAGGCTTCCAGTCATATCCGCTTGCTTTTATAGGGCCTACCTGTATCACTCCTGCACTGACCTCTATCCCGATATCCCTGAGATAGAGTTTTGCAAGTGCTCCTGCAGCGACCCTGGCTGCTGTTTCCCTGCCGCTTGATCTTCCTCCGCCTCTGTGGTCTCTTATCCCATATTTCCTGAAGAAAGTATAATCAGCATGGCCTGGTCTGAATGCGTTCTCAAGATTGCTGTAATCATTGCTCTTCTGGTCTGAGTTGCATATCATCATCATTATAGGAGTTCCAGTGCTGTATCCATTGAATACTCCAGAGCAGATTGTGACTTCATCTGTCTCATTCCTCTTTGTGCCAAGCGCTGTTGAACCAGGCCTTCTTCTCTGCAGCTCTTCTGCAATGAATCCCTCATCTATCCTTACATTAGGTGGAAAACCGTCAACGATGCATCCTATGGCCTTTCCATGGGATTCTCCGAATGTTGTGTATGAAAAAAGATTGCCAAAACTATTTGCACCCATATCCAGCCTCCAGGAGCCTGCTCAGTATGAACTGCTCTGTATCGTCTTTGTCCCTGTATGGTCCTGCATCTATGATTAGATCCGCTATCCCTGAATAGATTGCATCCCTTTCTGTGAATATCCTATGGAATGACCCTCTGATATCTGATTCATCAAGGAAAGCAGGGATGCCATGGCTTAGTATCACAGGAAGCATTTCATCCTCATTCCGTCTCAGATATACTATCTGTCCTGTATCCTTCATCAGGCTGATCAGCCGTGTGTTATCAGATGCTCCTCCGCCTAGAGAGATGACAAAGTCATCTGCTGATGCAATATAAGATGCAAGTGCCATGTATTCATTCTGCATGAACGCCTCTTTTCCTTCTGATTTATAATAGGTCCGGATATCAGATATTGAGAGCCAGTCCATCAGCAGATCATCGGAATCCCTGAACTGCAGCCCGAGACGCTTTGCGATCCGGCTGGCGAATGTCGTTTTCCCTGAATGTTTTATTCCTGCAAAATAAAGTCTAGTCCTGTTTTCCATTGAAGGAGTATTCTATCATTTATACTGTATTTCGAAAAGGCTAGAGATCATTTTCCTCAGGTGCTCTGTATCCAGGTATCAGCGGTTTTTCTGTCTTGTACTGATTCCATTCCTCTTTTTCCTTCCTCTCCCTCTGGTTTGATCTCATTTCATATTTCTCATTCCAGATCGCTTCATTCCTGTTCTTGCGGCTATCGCTTATGAATCTGTTCTCAGGGATTGCTATCTTCAGGGCGTAGTGGAAGATGATGATCATCATATACCAGAGAA
>CAKQTF010000147.1 GCA_934276695.1 uncultured Spirochaetales bacterium | reverse complement strand
TCCATGCATAGTAGAGGTGGCATTATGCTGCAGTGCTATATGTTGCATGCATGCGCTTTCTGAGTTTACCTTTTTGCCATGAAAGCCTACAATCAATGATATGGGTATTAAGAGCGATGTGCTGCATTTCCTGATGGAGAGGAGCGGTGAGTTTATCAGCGGAGAGGTTATGGCTGAGCGCCTGTCCGTCAGCCGGATGAGCATATGCAAGGCTGTTCAGTCTCTAGAGCGTGATGGGTATGCAGTGGAGTCATCAAAGCGGCTTGGATACAGGGTCATAAGCGATGATGTCCTCTCTGCAGATACAGTCCGCCATTATCTGCGCGATGATATAGGCCTGGTGTTCTTCAGTGATATCGATTCGACGAACAATAAGGCAAAGGAGCTTGCTGTCAGCGGCATGAAGACGCCGTTTGCTGTTGTTGCAGAGAAGCAGCATGGAGGGAAAGGGAGGCTCGGAAGGTCATTCTCATCTCCTACTGGAGGACTGTATTTCTCCATCTGCCTTTCCGGTTCAGAGGTCCCGGACCCTGACCTTCTTACAACCTCTGCATCCCTTGCTGTCTCAAGGGCGCTTACTGCCGCCGGCGCTGAGACTGAGATCAAGTGGGTGAATGATCTCTATCATAATGGGAAGAAGTGCACAGGAATACTCACAGAGGGAATAGTGAATATGGATGTCGGAGGCCTGGATAAGGCCATCATAGGAATCGGGATAAACTATGAGACTCCGCTCTCGTCATTCTCTAAGGATCTTCTTGGGATAGTAACATCCCTTTTCCCGGATGGGAATGCCCCTGTCTCAAGGGCCCGTATGATTGCCTCGTGCATTGAGGGCGTAGTTGATATACAGGGTGAGGATTTCCTTGATGAGTACAGAGCAAGATGCTTTATCCTTGGCCGTGAGCTGAATGTCATAAAAGCGGGTGTATCGAGAGTGGCAAGGGCTGAGTCGATCGATGACAGAGGCCATCTTGCTGTTGTCTATGAGGACGGGACAAGGGAAGCGCTCTCATCTGGTGAAGTGACGCTTAAGCTATAGCCTAAGATATGCGCTTTCTAATATTATTATTGAATCTGAGGTGATTGAATATGCTGAATACTTTGAAGAATGCCTGGAAAGAGGCTATAGAGAAAGAGCTCAGGGACTATCTGGGAGATGATAATATAGCACCGCTCTCAGTTGGAGTCCCTCCAAGAGCTGATATGGGGGATGCTGCGTTCCCGATGTTCCCTTATGCGAAGAGCGCTCATAAGGCTCCTGCTGCCATTGCTTCTGATATCGTGCTCCGCCTGAAGGATAACCATCCTTCCGGAACTGTCTCAGCTGCCGGGCCGTATGTCAATGTGTCATTTGATCTCTCTGAGCTTGCAGGCCAGGTATTCGATGAAGCTGAGGCTAAGGGAAGCTGCTATGGTCACGGAGATTCGCTTAAGGGGCGCAGGATGATGGTCGAGTTCTCATGCCCTAACACCAATAAGCCGCTGCATCTCGGGCATATGAGGAATGATAGCCTTGGCCAGTCTGTCTCAGAGCTTCTGAGGAGCCAGGGGGCGGATGTGATGAAGGTGAACCTGATCAACAACCGCGGTGTCCATATATGCAAGTCAATGCTCGCTTATAAGACTTTCGGCAATGGGGAGACACCAGAATCGACAGGAGAGAAGGGGGACCACTTTGTCGGACGCTACTATGTCAGGTTCGCAAAATGGGAGAAGGAGACAGCAGAGCTTCTGGAGAAGGATCCTGATGCTGCTGCAAGGCCCGGCTTCATTGATCCTGATAAGGAAGCCCAGGCTATGCTGAGGAAATGGGAAGACGGAGACCCGGAAGTAAGAGCCCTCTGGGAGAAGATGAACAGGTGGACTCTGGATGGGCTTGCTGAGAGCTATAAGAACATGGGCATCTCATTTGATAAGTACTATTATGAATCGGATACTTATAAGTTCGGCAGGGAAGAGGTTCTGAAGGGGCTTGAGATGGGCATATTCCAGAGGGAGGCTGATGGATCTGTGCAGATAGATCTCTCCCCGATAAAGCTCGATAAGAAGGTCCTTCTCAGAAAGGATGGAACGACACTGTATATGACACAGGATATCGGGACAGCTGTGCGCCGCCATGAGGACTGGCCTTTTGACAGCCTGACATATGTCGTCGCATCTGAGCAGCAGTATCATTTCCGCGTCCTGTTCTATATTCTCGATAAGCTTGGATATGATTGGGCAAAGGAGCTTCATCATCTCTCCTACGGAATGGTTAACCTGCCTAATGGCAAGATGAAGTCAAGGGAAGGGACTGTTGTTGATGCAGATGATCTCCTCTCTGAGCTTTCAGATCTTGCAAGGAATGAGATCATTGAGAAGCACCGTGAGGATGCAGTTGATGATGTTGATAAGACATCCCATGCGATAGCCCTCGGCGCACTGAATTACTATCTTCTGCAGGTCCAGCCTACAAAGGATATGGTATTCAATCCAGAGGAGTCGATTTCATTCAACGGCAATACAGGGCCTTATCTCCAGTATACAGGTGCAAGGCTCTCTTCGATAATGAGGAAGTATGAGGCGGAGAAGGACAGGTACTCATCTGTTCCATTTGATGGCAGCCTGCTTAAGCTTGATGATGAGAAGGCTCTGATCAAGCTCATTGCGGAATTCCCATCAGCTGCAGCAAAGGCAGCAGCTGACTTCGATCCGTCAGAGATCGCATCATTCTTGTACGAGGCTGCAAAGACATTCAGCCATTACTACCATGATAATAGGATCCTCTCAGCTGAGACTGATGAGCTTGTAGTTGCAAGAGTCCGCCTGATAAAGGCTCTGATGATCACGGTCAGGAATGGATTTGCGCTGATAGGCGTGCCGTTCCTTGAAGCGATGTGATCTGAGCGCTGGATGCATATAGGAGTCATTTCCATGGAGCATGCTTTCCCTTATGCCAGCCCTGAGAGCGCTGGAATCTCATCATATACCGTCATGGATAGCCTCAGAAGGCTTGATGATGCGCTTGTCCCGATGCATAGCCTCCTTATCATGAGGCATGGCCGGCTTATCACAGAAGCCTACTGGAAGCCATGGGATAGTGAGAGGCTCCATAGGATGTATTCATGCACGAAGAGCTTTGTCTCAATTGCAATCGGCCGCCTCGCATCCGAAGGGATGCTTTCACTTGATGATCCAATAGCAGAATACTTCCCTGAGTACAGGAATGAGATGTGCAGGGATGAGAGGCTGGGCAGGACAACGGTCAGGCATATGCTGATGATGGCATCATGCCATAGCCGCACAGCATACAAGGAAGGAAGCAACAGCTGGAATTATGTGGAGTCATACAGCGGGCATGAATGGGTAAAGCCGTTCTTCACTGTTCCTCCAGATCATGAGCCTGGCTCCATCTTCATATATGACACGAGTGCCACGCAGGTGCTTGCAGCGCTGGCAGAGAAGCTCTCGGGGATGGATCTTCTCTCATACCTCAGGAAGACATTCCTTACAGATCCCAGGTTCTTCCGCGATGCATATATCATAAAAGAGCCCGGCGGGCACAGCGCAGGAGGAAGCGGGCTGATGTGCCGTCCATCTGATATGCTATATGCAATAGATGCACTGATGCATTATGAGGATGATGGGGCATTCGGCAGCTACATCTCAGAGGCAGTATCAAAGAGGATTGATACTGCACTTGGTGCCAGGGCCGGCCTCATCGATACTGCTTCAGGATACGGATACCAGATCTGGATGAATTCACATGGATATATGTTCTATGGCATGGGATCCCAGCTTGCGCTTGCTATCCCGGATAAGGACATGGCTGTTGTTGTGACTGCGGATACACAGGGCATTCCTGATGCTGAAGGCCGTATATTCGATACTGTATGGCGCATTGTGGACTCTGCTTCAGAGAATCCGCTTCCTGAGGATCATGCTGCCTTCTCCGCGCTCTCTGATGCTGTGGACAGGCTCAGTATGAGGACAGCACCTGGCTCTGCGGAGGCCCCTGTCTCCTCAGCAATCTCTGGAAAGGTGTTCACATTCGGCAGCAACCGTATCGGGATTGAGAGACTTAAATGCACGCTCGGTGATGGCTCTGGAGTCCTTGAGTTCTATGCGGG
>CAKQTF010000146.1 GCA_934276695.1 uncultured Spirochaetales bacterium | reverse complement strand
ATGCCAATCCGCACAGGAATGCAAGAATCCATGAAAGAAACGTCAGTAACCTGTATCCTCCGGCATACCCTAAAAGTCTTCTGAGATACGAACTCCTACCCAATTTATACCCTCCAATAGTTAGTTAAAGCTAACTCTATATGCAAAAAAAAACTGTTCACTGCCCCATTATCCTGAGCCATCCTGCATTGTAGAAATCGAATAGCTGGTCGAGGCTCTTTCTGGCCTCATCAGGCTCAAGCTCATGTATGATGATCTCAAAGAAGGCATTTAGCATTCCTGTGACAAGGATGTGCTCGATCATCCGTCCGATTCCAGGCGTGCTGTACCCAAGCTTTCCGAGTGTCCTGTAATACTCGTGAGTGCTCTCAATCTCCTTATCTACCATTGAATCGATCAGGAAGGCATATGGAGTGCCATCTGAGCACTGCAGGATCAGATGGAGCTCATCTATGTGCTCAAGAGAGTAGTCAAGGATCTCATAAAGGCACTTCCTGCTCACTGTCCCCATTTTCTCTACCTGTTCCTCCGATGTCATGCTATGGAAGATGGCATGGGAAGCCATGAAGCTGCTGAGTATGTGGTCATAGGCTTCGGAGACCAGCGCCCTGAAGAGCTCCTCCTTGCTTGAGTAATAGCCATAGAATGCACCTGTAGTGACACCTGCTGTCTTCACGATATTCCTCAGTGAGGCCTCCAGGAATCCTTTTTCCAGGAACTCTGCCTTGGCTGCGATATGGATTCTATCAAGTGTTGTGATGCTGTCTGCCGATGTCATATAACACTGTTATATTAGCTAGCATGGATACTGTCAATAGGGTATAATAACAAAGAGGAGTCATCAGTTGCAGATTTCAAGCAGATTCACACTGGCAGTGCATATCATGGTATGCATATGCACATTCAGCAGGGAATGCAGGGTTACAAGCGATTTCCTGGCAGGCAGCACAAATGTGAATCCTGTCATAGTCAGGAAGATCCTCGGGCAGCTGAAGAGCGCAGGCCTTGTAGAGGTTGCTAGGGGGACTGGCGGCGCCACGGCTGCGAAGCCTCTTGATGAGATCACATTCCTTGATATCTACAATGCTGTGGAATGCGTAGGCCATAGCTCGCTTTTCCATTTCCATGAGAATCCGAATCCTGCATGCCCTGTCGGGAGGAACATACATGGAATCCTTGATGAGAGGCTTGATAGCATACAGAGGGCCATGGAGACAGAGCTTGGATCAATAAGACTCAGTGATGTGATGAAGGATGCATCCTCAATCATCAGATCTGACGGGACCTGATCCGCTTTCAGCTTTCAGAAGCATCATCTTTCTGCCTATGCCCCCTGCGTACCCTGTGATGCTTCCATCTGCGCCTATTACCCTATGGCATGGGATTATCAGCGATATAGGATTCCTTCCTACAGCGCTGCCTACAGCTCTGGCTGATGAGCCGAGGCTGGCCGCAATGCTGCCATAGGATGCTGTCTTTCCATAAGGTATGCTGCATAGAGCATTCCAGACACTCTTCTGGAATCCTGTTCCCCTGGGGTTCAGCGGGACTGTGATATCAGGCACAAGTCCGCTGAAGTACATATCAAGCCATGCTGATGCAAGCCTGATTGCAGGTGTCAGCCTCTCTTCCTTCTCTGCTGAGAGCTTATCTGCATAGTGCTTCTGGTCTATGAACCATAGTCCGGTAAGCCCTTCATCATCGGATGAGGCGAGCATTCTTCCAAGCGGTGAGTCATAATAGTATATACAGTCCATTCAATTGTGGATTTTAGCACATTGATGATTGAGTGGCGCATTAAATGTAACCATGCCAGTGCGCTCTGCATTTAAAGACTGGTCATTTATGCTATCATCAGTCATAGCAGCCACTCAGGGAGACACCATCAATGGGTAAGAACAATAAGAAGAGAAGAGGCAGGTCTGTCGTCCGCAGATCAAATAGAGTGCCGAAGAAGAAGGCAAGGATATCTGCTCGTGCTGCAGCAAAAGCCAGGGACAGGGAAATACGCACTGCCATGATCCAGGCTGAAAGGGATAAGGCGCTATCAGAATACATTATAATAAGATCTGATGATGAGCGCCCGGCCTCATCTCCGGCAGCAGATGCAAAAAGGGAAGAGGTTCTCAGTGAGAGACTGAAGCGCATTTCCCTTAAGGAGATCCAGCGCTATGCGAAGACAGCTGCCGCGGCATATGACAGGGCCTTCGTGGATATAGGGAAGCTCAGAAAGGAAATAGAGGATGCGGATTCAGAGCTGTCTGGGCTCAGGGCTCCTAGGAATGCATCTGATGATGAGAGGAAGGCGGTTTCAGAGAAGCGGAAAGACCTTAGGAAGAGACGTGCAGCGCTGGATAAGCGCCTTATGATTGCAGAGGCGAATGCCACTGCCCTTGAGCGCAGCAGTGATGAGTATGCATATATCATAGCGCTTCTTACAGGGTGTGAGCCATCTTATAAGAAGATGCCGAGGCTGAATGATAAGCGCATTGATCTTACAGAGGAAGAGAAGGCTGACATCATTGAGCGCTATCTTGGAAGCGTGAAGGACAAGAATGCTGTGCAATCTGAGGCAATGGCCCCTGAAAGCCAGATAAGGACTCTGAAGGTACTAGGCTCAGCTGATGGAAGCTCTGCTGGAAAAGCATATGAAGATGAAAAGGAGAGAGATATGACGGACAGATCAGGAAAGAAGACAGGCGGAAGAATGAAGTGGATAATATGGCCAGTCATTGCAGCTGCAGTGATTGCTGCAGCAATCACTTTGAAGCTCACGCTGAAGGATAGCAGTAAGAGTGCAGATAACGCTGTTGAGGCACCTGCTGCAGTAGCAGTGCCAGCTGTGGCTGAAGCTGCAGAAGCACCGGCAGCCATAACTGAGGAGACAGATACGGAGGCTGTTCCGGATGAAGAGCCTGAAGCTGATGAGGCTATGATCTATGAGAATGTCATAGATATTGACGGGATAAGCATAAAGGTAATGCTGGAAGACAGCTCTGCTCAGATAGAGTACCCAGAGAATGAGATAAGCCGCTCTGATATCGATTCATTCTTCGGAATGCTTGCAGATAAGTATCCTGAGTACCTGATGAGCGCATCATATTCAGCAGCAGACGGGATAATAGATGTGTCGACTCCTTATGTTCTAACTGATGGGGACAAGGCGATGGTGATGGATCTGTTCAGGTCAGAGCTTTCTGAATATGCAGCGCTTCTCAGCCAGCCGTATGAATACCATGATTCATTCATTCTGTATGATGCAGAGATCAGCTTATGCGTAGGAAGAAGCAGTGCATCTGTGTCATATCCAGAGTATGTGACTGATGATGATGTGCTTGCCTTCATTTCATATGCAGCCGGGAAGTATCCTGAGCTTACTGGCTTTGTGACATATTCAATCGGGGAAGGAGAGACCAGCTTCTCAATCCCATTCGAGCTGACTGATGATGAGATCAGGGCTGTCTCTGATGCATTCGGTGATGAGCTTATTGAATATCTTGCATCTGTATTTGAGAGTGATACGGAAGGATCAGAAGCACCAGCAGAGCCTGAAGCGGAAGCACCTGCAGATTCTGTTCCTGTGTCTGTACCAGAGCTTCCTCTCATCCCTCAGGAAAAGGAATCAGTGGTTGAGCCTTCAGATGCTATTCAGGCTGCTGTAGCAGCACCAGCTGTGACAGAAGAGGATTCCGTGATCAGCAATGGCTATAGGACATCACTGTATTTCAGGGCAGGCGCATCATTCCTTACTGGACCAGAGCCTGGCGCTTACCAGAACTATGCTATCGGAGCTGACTTCTCGAATATCATCAGAGCTGGCAGCAGGTTCGGATTCGGGCTGAGGCTTGAAGGCTCTATGGATGCCATCCCATACAGAGGTGACTATGGCAGTATAAGCTCTGCATCTGCATTCTTCAGCTATGAGAACTGGATGCGGATGTATATGCTTGACTGCAAGGTCATGGCAGAATACAGCGCAGGGCCATACAGCATCCATGCCGGTGCCGGAATCGGCTATGCTCTTGCCAATCCGCAGCTTGGATCCTATTCATCGCGCTTTGGATATACTCTCTGCGATATCTCAACAACGCTTTCAAGCGCATGGGCTCTTACA
>CAKQTF010000145.1 GCA_934276695.1 uncultured Spirochaetales bacterium | reverse complement strand
ATCTCTGTCTTATCAAAGAAATCCTTCTCAGCGTCAGTGATTGTGTCACGCCATTCAAAGCCCTTCAGTTCTGCATCACTGGAGAAAAGGTCTTCCCTTACTCTGATGGAGGATCCATTATCGAAAGATGCAGATGATATTCTACCGATGATTAACAATGATAAAAAGGCAGCGATGAGTGTTGTTCTTTTCACATGGCTTATGTTAGCACTAAGATCAATCCTCTGCTATTGCCAACTTCCTGCCAATATCTTACGCTTCTCTATATGCCTCGGGATTCAAAAACATTAGGTATAGTCATCAGGACAGAGAAAATCAGGGATAAGGATAAGCAGCTTTCGATACTTACACCGGATGATGGTATTATAAATGTCCTTCTGTTTGGGGCACAGAAGAGCATGAAGGCTGTTAAGGTCAGCCTTTATTCTGAGGGTATATTCTCCCTGTATCAGAAAAGAGCTGGCGGCCTCTATTCACTTAAGGATGCTGATATACTCACAGCACATGATTTTATTCTTGATGATCTTGATAAGATATCGGTTTCCTCTCTTTTCTCAGAGCTGGTGATAAAGAGCAGATGCTCAGATGGGAATGTGTATAAGCTGTTTGCTGAAGCCATCGATTCCCTGGAATTCATTGAGCATAGAAGGGTAGCTGTTGCCTTTGTCCTGAAATACCTTGGGATCTCAGGCCTTCTCGGTGATTTTGAATACTGCCCATCATGCGGACGCATGTACCGCATGGATGAAGTCCTTGGTTTTTCATCGTATCTCTCTGTCGCTGTATGCCAGGATTGTGATACTATGGGGAAGCAGCTGATACTTCCTCCTAATGCCCGTGCGTATATTTCCAGGATACTGGAGCTTCCGTTCCAGGATTCCATAAAGCTTGGCATAAGCGATGCTCAGCTAAGCCGGGTTTACAGGTATGTGCTCAGGACGCTTGAGCATTGTTTTCCCTCTGATCTGGAGACTCTCCGTTCAGGGCTTTTGGTTTGATAAGGATTTTATTGGATATATGAATGTTTTTATGGGGGATTGCCGTGCGGATCTGGTCCGTTCCATGTCAGAGAAATACGGACTGTCACTGCTTTCCTCGACTGTGCTTGTGAGACGTGGAATAGATGAGGATCAGCTTATCTACTATCTTGAGGATGAGTTTCTGTATCAGAATAGTCCATTCAGCATAGATGATATCTATACTGCAATCGAATGTATTGATGATGCGTTGGAAAATGATAGCAGGATACTGATTTTCGGTGACCGGGATACAGATGGCGTGACTGCAACTGCAATAATGTACCGGGCACTGAATAAGCTTGGTGCTAAGCATGTTGACTATATGCTCCCATCCGGAGATGACTCATATGGCCTTACTCAGGATGTTGCAGATGCGATTCTTGCAGGAGGCTATTCTCTTGTGATCACTGTCGATAATGGCATCACTGCTATTGAGGAGATCAAGCGCCTTGAGAAGTCTGGCGTAAATGTCATTGTCACCGATCATCATCTGCCGTCAATGCATCTTCCTCCTGCAACAGCAATAATCGATCCGAAGGTTGAAGGATCCGGTTATCCTTTTGATGGGCTTGCTGGCTGTGCAGTTGCTGCGAAACTTGCCTGGGCGCTTCTTTTCTCAAGAACGCCTCTTTATGATTCATCTGTCATCCTGCTTCATTCAGAACCTGGCAATGGAACAGTGCGCATCAATGCGGTAAAGCTTGAAAATTTCATTGAGATAGACAGGATAAGTGAAGAGGTGCTGGAAGGTAATGGGGCAGTTTTCGGTTCCCGGCTTATTGATTTCCTGTCATGCAATGTACCGATAGTTGTTCTTGATGCGCATGCAGAGAAGAATATGCTCTCTCTGGCTTTTGGAAAAGGTGTCGATATATCATTGATTGATTTCAGACCACAGCTGGAATCCGTGATGGCACAGGCCAAAGGCCGTTCATTATATGAGCTTTCCCTTAGAAGCCGTGCTGCACGATACACGAGCAATAATAAGGAGCTTGAAACGCTTGTATCCCTTTTCAGGAGCATATCACTCTATTCAAATCCATCGCTGTACAGGGATTTTGAGACAATAATGCAGCTTGAGACAATCGGCACAATAGCAGACCTGATGCCAATGAAAGGCGAGAACAGGCTGATAGTGAAGAAAGGCCTGAAGCTTCTGTCGAATAAGCCGATGCCATCGCTTTCATATCTCATGGCTCAGCAGAATCTCATAGGGAGACCTCTTACTGCGAAGGATATATCATACAGGCTTACACCGGTACTCAATGCAGCTGGGCGAATGGGAATGCCGGAAGTCGCTTTAGAGCTGCTACTGACTGATGATGAGACAAGAGCCGAAGCGCTTGCAGACAGGCTGTTGGCCCTGAATAAGGAACGCCAGGCTCAGGAATCTGATGCTGTATCGCTTATACGTGATAAGATAAAGGATAGCTATGAACACATGGAGCATAAGCTTGTGGTTGTTGAGGACGATAGGATACCAAGGGGCCTTACTGGTATAATATCTTCCAGGATCTGTCAGGAATATGGCATTCCTGCTCTTGTACTGGCAACAGTTGATGGTCTGCGTGTTTCTGCTTCCCTGCGATGCCGTAAGCCATATAATGCGAGAGCGTTCCTTTCTAATTTCTCAGATCTGTTTGATGACTATGGCGGCCATCAGTATGCAGCGGGATTCTCAATGCCTCAGTCTAACCTTGAGAGCTTTATGGAGCGGGTGCATGACTATGCCCGTAATTCAATGAGCGATGATGATTACAGCAATGAGTATGTGGATGTGGATGCTGAGATCCCTCCTGATTTCATGAACAGCACGGTCTGGGATACTCTTTCTGTCTTTGAGCCGTTCGGTCAGGAGAATGAGAATCTGAGATTTTATATTAGCGACGGAATAATAGAGAATATAATGCCATCTGCAGATCCTAGGTATCTCCGATTCACTCTCCGGTATGGAGCAAATGCATGGCCCTGCATATGGTGGAACTGCACTGATAGAAGCGCATATTCTCCCGGCATTCATGTTTCTGCTGTCTTCATGCCGGATATAAACTGGTGGAGAGGAGAGCGGAAAGAGCAGTTAGTAATCGATCTTATGGAAATCAGGAATGATTGATTGACATTATGCTTCTTTTTAAGTATTATCGTTCAAGATTCTGGCCCGTGAGTAGGGAAAGGGGGTGATTGAGTAATATGGCATACGTAAAAGTCGATGATAATGAGCCTTTGGAGAAGTCTATCAAGCGTTTTAAGAGAATGGTAGAGAAGGAAGGCATTATCCGTGAATGGAAAAAGCGTGAGTATTTCGAAAAGCCCTCTACCATCAAGAACCGCAAGAATAAAGCTCTTGCTAGAAAGCAGATGAAGAAGGTCAGAAAGATGCATGCATCAAAGGCTTATTGATTTTCAGCACCCATCAATTGGGTGCTTTTTTTATAGCTGAACACCTAGGTCTGCTGATAGCCAGGTTTCATATAGTTTGCATTGCCATTGATTGCAATTCCTTTTATTGTTTTTAGCTCCATATGGCATTTGGATGCTTATTGTCGGTGAATCTTTCTGATTAAATAGAAAATCTGAAAATATTTTGACAATTACATTAATGCGTGTGATACTTTTTTTATAAAACATTAAAAAAGGAGAATGTTATGTTGATTCTTATCTCAGATGCATTTGATAAGAGCCTTCCTGGAAAGCTTTCTGTTTTTGGGGAGGTCACAGAAGATACATCCCGTCTTAGTGAGGCCGATGTCGTCCTTATTCGTTCTAAAACAAAAGCAACAAGTGAATACTTAAAAGAAGCAAAGAATCTTAAGCTTATTATCCGTGGTGGTGTTGGCATGGATAACATTGACCGCGAGTACTGCAAAGAGCATGGCATTATTGCAACTAATACTCCTAAGAGTTCAGCGATTGCTGTTGCAGAGCTTGCATTTGCTCTTATGATTTCAACTCCATGCCATATTCCGTTCTATGACAGTACAATGAAAAAGGGAGAATGGGCAAAGAAGACAAAGAGAACAGAGCTTTATGGCAAGACCCTTGCTCTCTTAGGCATTGGAAATATTGCAACAAAGGTAGCAGAGAGAGCTAAGGCATTTGGAATGAATGTTGTTGCATATGATAAGTATGTGACATCCTCACC
>CAKQTF010000144.1 GCA_934276695.1 uncultured Spirochaetales bacterium | reverse complement strand
TGCTCCCATGCATTCTCACAGGAGATATTGATGTAATCCCTTGTATCTGATGATAAATCAAGAGAGAGGTCACCTCCTTCATATCGGTAGTCAGACCCTGTTGTTATCTCACTGATCTTCAGAACAGGAGCAGTATCTTTATATGATATGCTAAGCACATCTGTTCCTGCAGTTATATTATCAACATACTCACTGACAGTCCCATATCCATCATTATATGAGTATCTGTATGCAAAGCCTGAAGTTGAACTTATATTACCTGCATTCGCGGATGTATCATCCTTGTCCTTGAAATTTATAGTCACTGTCTTTGACTTCATAATCTTGGTAATATATACAATACCGAAATTATTTGACTTATCAGACTGGACAATGCGGCTATCAACCTTTGAAAGCCCATACTCTTTCTTGAATAGAAGAAGGTATACACTTGTCCTATCAGCATCCTTGCCATACTGAGGGCTGTTCGTCTTCCACCTCAATGTTGAAATAGAGAAAGAACCATCTGATGCTGTCTTTGCTGATGGAACAGATCTATCATCAAATATCTGACCAGGATTCCAGCTGTTATAAGCATTGTTCCAGTCACTCTCATTGCTGTATGCATAAACCATAACATCAGCGACCCCGCCAGTAGTGCTGCTTGTACTCCCTGTCGTATTGCTTGCTGCACTTGAATCCTTAACCGTGCCGCTGATCGCAGCATCAAAGACTGCAGAGCATCCTGTGAGCAGCATTGATGCAATGACCAGAATCAAAGATGTCCTAACGAGCTTCTTTCTCATTTTCCTATCTCCTTAGCTCCTTCTGAGCTTCTTTTTCCTTTGTAGGCTCTCCTGAGCTTGATGCGCTCAAGAATATAATAATAAACAGGCATCACATAAAGCGTGATTATCATGGATGTTGCCAGTCCGCCCATGATTACCTGACCAAGAGGTGCATATATCTCAGCACCTTCTCCCTTTGCGACTGCCATCGGGATGACTCCGAGCACGGTTGTGAGCGTAGACATCAGGATAGGCCTCAGCCTTGAAGCAGAGCCTTCTGCTGTCTGCTTATCCAGGATAGCCCTCTCCTCCTCATATGAGAGCATTCCAAGAGTCTCTGTGTACTCATCGAATCCAATGCCCTTCTTCCTGAGCTCTTCCTCTCTCTCGGCCTTCCTTGTCTGGTTGACATAATCAGCGATTACAATGCCGTTATTCACAAGCATTCCGACAAGGGATACCACACCGAGGATTGATACTATGCTCATGCTGCTTCCGAATATGGTAAGAGCAAGGACAGCTCCGATTATGCAGAACGGGAACAGGAGCATGATCAGCAGCGGCTGGTCAAATCTCTCGAATACCGCAACCATGACAAGGTATACGAGGAACATAGCCACAAGCAGTGCCTGGACCAGAGGCCCCATTGATGATGAGACAAGATCCCCGAGGCCGCTTGTCTTAGCAGTGATCCCGCTCTTGAGCGGATTCTCCTCAAGATACCTGTTGATCTTGGCGGTGACACCATCGGTGCTCTCCGTCGTAAGCGTAGCAGAGACAGTTATCGAGGTCGCCCTGTCATCATGGTTGATCTGAGACAGCCCTTCGTCGAGATCCAGTGTCGAGATATTCGACAGAGGGATAGTAGCTCCGGCAAGTGAATGGACCTTTATATCATTCAGGCGCTCAGCCGTCAGAGGCTTATCCTGGATATCAGATGATAGATGTATATCATAGCGCTCATCAGTATCCTTATCAGTGAACTTGCCGATATCCGTTCCATAGAAGAGGATTGCACTGGTAAGGCCAGCCTCATATGAAGGAACACCAAGAGATGACATATAATCATATGTTCCATTGATGACTGCTGTCTTTGCATCATTTGATGCATTTATCGACGTTGTCATAACTTCCTTATATGTCAGCAGCTGCTGCTCAATCCTCTCAGCCTCGCTATAGAGCTCCTCAGCATCGTTTCCGACAAGTGTGAGCCCATAGCCTCCGCCATTTGACACAAGGCTGATCAGCCTATCGAATCCGCCATTCTCAACGCTGATTGTGGCATCAGGGACTGCTGCGCTGAGCATCTCCTGCATTGAGAGCATTATATCATGTATATCCCTGTCCCTTTCCTTAACAGGAACAAGGACTGCATGCATGGCTCCGGTATTCTTTGAGGCCTGGCTCATCGGTGACATATCCTTTCCAGAGAACACAACATCAGTCTTCATCTCCGGAACCTCACTGATGACCATCTGCTCTATCCTCTTCATGACAGCCTCTGTATCATCAAGCGAATATGTATCAGGAAGAGATACGTTTATGTAGAAGTCCCCATTATCCGTTGATGGTATGAACGAGAACTGCATATTCGGAAGGACATACAGCGAAAGAAGAAGGATAAGGAATGCGGCGACAAGCATGAACGGAGTATGCTGCTCTGCAAAATACAGGCTGCGTGCATAGCTCTTCTCCACTCTCTTGAGTCCCTTGACTATTATATTGTCACGTGCAGGCTTCCTCTTGTCATCATCCTCTTTCAAAAGCTTCTTCATGAGGAACGGGATATATATGATAGCAACCAGCAAGGAGGCAGCAAGCGAGAGCATGAATGTCACTGATACATCCTTAAGGATCTGGCCTACAAGCCCTGACATCGCAGCGATAGGAACAAATACGACAATAGTCGTAAGCCCTGATCCCATCACAGATCCTATGACGCCGTCTGTGCCATTGAAAATAGACTGGTTGACGCTGTACAGCGCCTTTCCATCCTCGTCTGTCGACTGGTAGAATCTGTATACCTGATCAAGCACAAGTATTGCAGCACCTACTATGTTTCCAAGTGCGACTACGATTCCAGACAGGGACAGAAGGTTGACAGTGATCCCGCACAGCTTCATTCCGATGAATGTGAAGAAGATCGAAAGAGGGATCGACAGCCCGATGATTATCGTAGCCTTCCAGTCTGAAAGGAATATGTAGATGACAAGGATTGCGATAAGCACACCCATGACACCTGACTGGATTACAGTTGACAGTGATGAATTGACAAGAGTCGAATCATCGCTGACCATCGTGATCTTCAGTGCGCCATTGCTCTTCACTTCCTCAGCAGCTGCGATCTCCTTGACCTTATCCGTGATTGCAATCGTGTTACCATCGCTTCTCTTACAGATATCTACAGAGATTACATCCTTCCCGTTTCTGCTTACACGGTAGTCGCCTTCCTGATAATCTATCGATATATCAGCAACATCAGAGAGCTTTATTATCCCTCCATCTATCGAATAACCGACAGGAAGGTCTCCTATCTCCTTGACATTAGAGAAATTGCCATCATACTTTGCATCAATGCTGGTTCCCTGGAATGATACAGAGTCAAGAGGGATCGAGTAGTTGGATGCAGAGATCATCTGGTATACAGAGAGAGGAGAGATCCCTCTTGAGTCCATATCATCCATTCTGAGCTTCACATCAACGCGTGCGCTCCTTGAGCCGTTGACTGTGATTGTGGACACACCCTCGATCTGCGAGAGCTGCGGCTTTATCGTATTCTCCACATAATCAGAGATCGCATTGATATCCCCGCCTTCTGATTCAACAACGAACGATGCGATAGGAAGCATTGATGTTCCGCCCACAAGCGCATAAGGGCGCCCCTGGATTCCTGACGGAAGGTCATCAATGAGGTCATCGATCCTGTTTCTGACCTCATCAATCTCATCATATGGATCTATTCCATCCTGATAAGTTATCGATACGATCGATGCACTGTTTATCGACTGGGACGACATGCTCTTGAAATTCGGAAGCGTTACGAAATCCTCTTCAAGGATATCCGTCACGCTGCTCTCTATATCAGAGGATGAAGCACCTGGATATATAGTCACGACATATACCATAGGGTTAGATATGTCCGGAAGGAATTCAGTATTCGTATCAGCAAGTGACATCAGCCCGAACACGCCTAATGCAAGGAGCGTCATTGCTATGATAGCCGGATGGGCAACTGGATAACGTGTGATCTTCATCTCTTACTCACCTTCGACAATGCTGACCTGCTGACCGGAGAAAATGCTGTTCTGGCCCTTGATTATGAAAGCCTTGTCCTCATAGCCCTCAGGAAGGATCACATAGTCATCATTTGAATATGCATCAGAGAGGTCAGCATATCTTGCAACGCCATCC
>CAKQTF010000143.1 GCA_934276695.1 uncultured Spirochaetales bacterium | reverse complement strand
GATATAGGTATTTCGTTTTCGCTTATCCTGATATTCGACCGGAAGAACTTTCCCAGCGTACAGACCATCTCAGCTACTGCCATGTCTCCGTTTATCTGAGCCTGCCAGTTAATGCTATCAAGAGTATTATAAAGAAAGTGCGGGTTTATCTGGTTCTGAAGGCTTTGTATCCGGCTTTCCTTTATGCTGATAGCCAGCTCTTTCTTCTCCAGCTGCTGGAGATAGATCTTATCTGCCATATCATATACCCTCTCAACCGTAGCATTGAAAGAATCATACAGTTTGTTGAATTCACTTATCCTGGAATGATCGGAAATCCTTACATCTGCATCACACGCTTTATCAAAGGATTCATTCAGAAGCCTGACGGGTTTAGAGAACAATCTTCCTAGAAGTGCTCCGATAAGAGCAAATGTAAGGAGCAGAAACACTCCTAGAAGCGTGGATAGGAGCATAATCATTGACTTCTCCCTCTCCACTTCATCTTTATTCGTCAGGCATATATATGTCCATCCATTCCTGTTCTCAACTTTATATTCCGTCTTCAGGTACTCCCGGCCCATAGCTGAGACATATCCATCCTTGCTCTCCGAGAAGATGAATTTCCCGCCAATCAGATCCTTGTCATCAGAGCTGCATATAACTCCGTTTTCATCTATAAGGAACAGATTCCTGTTAGATGATGTGTAATTGCTTACTATTTCAGAGAATATGGATTTATCAAAATAAACCAGAAGATAACCAATAGCCTTTCCTACTGTAAGGCTTTCTTCAAATGAGCTATCTGAAGAAGGAACAGAGAACACTCTTCTGACTACGGGAATATATAAATCACTTCGTGTCACTATGCTGTTAGGATCGCTTGAAAGTGGAAGCCATATGGTTTTTCCCCTGCTCTCTACCACTTCGTCTGCCCAGTGGAAGGAGAACATGTTCACGCTTTGATCATAAATCTCTTTAGAACCAAGAACTGTGCCATCATTCGAAAACAGGATAATATTCTCACACTTTAGAAATGCCCTGTTAAACATCCCTTTCTGTGAAAGGGCCTGGTTTATCTCCAATCTCACTTTTTCAAGAGGAATATCATCTTCAGTATAAGCATACTTAACCAATATGGATTGTATCTCTCTATCAAAAGCCAGGGTAGAAGAGAAGTTATCTGCAGTATCTGTAACGTATGCAGAGCTCTTGCCTAACTGAGACACAAGATACATATCATCCTGGAGTATTCTTTCCCTGGACTGCCTATTCATAGGGATAGTGAAAGTAACAGCAGTAATGGAAACAGAGAGGATAATCGCTATGCTGAAAAGGAAAATCAATAGTGTCCTTAGTGATATTGAACGCATATTCTAATTTCAATTCTTTACTATGTATTCTGCAGGAGATACCCCATAATACCTTCTGAATGCCTCTGTAAAGTATTTCGTGCTGCTATATCCAACCTTCTCAGCTATCTCATATACTTTGTGATGTCTGGAAAGGAGAAGTTTTCTTGCTTCTTCCATTCTGACCTTTATCAGATACGACTTAAAGCTTTCGCCTATGATCTCAGAAAACACTGCAGATAAATATCCATAACTGACACCTAGTTTCTCTGAGACAGATGACAGCATCAGATCAGGATCCATGTAATTCTCCCTAATGATATTATTTGCTTTCTGGGCAATAAGATGAGCATTGCTATGCTTATTAAGAGCTACCAGTTCCCTAACTCTCAGCACATCCCTGATAAATGCCTCATCCATTTCAACAGACTGTGAGGATGCTGGATATACTTCTATGTTGATATCATCAATAACTGCAAAATATCTGGCTAGCTTATTGAGTATTGCAAAATAGATGTACCTTCTTTCCTCTTTATCAAGGGCAGATGCTTCTTCTATTATCATTGAAGCAACCTTCACTGCGCTGCTGTCATCTACAGTTCCTATGACCTTAACCAGTTCAGCTCTTCCTTTTTCAATGATTCTTCCCGGCACTTCGTCTTTCTTGCTCTCGATATGGACTACACTTCTAGGAGGAGCAACAGATAAACGGTCAAATGCCTTCCAGTACTGGACGGAAATATCATCATCCCAGAATACTTCTCCTCCCACAACGATCTTATACTCATCGGGGAATGATTCCAGAAGCTCCCTTATCCTGCTGACTATCCCATCGATCTCATCTTCCAGAGCTATAAACGATAAAGAATGGGGTTTAACTGCATAATGGAGGCCATTCATTATGCCAAGTATGTCTTTTTCGTTTTTTCCTGAATACTGAATCAGGCAAAGACCGCTTTTATCCTTCTTATCTGATATATACTCTTTCCAGATACTGAACTCGCTCACAAGTGTCTTGTAAAGAAAAAAGAATTCACTCAGCTGGTTCTGAGGAACTTCTTCCTGTTTTTCTGCCGTCAGATCCTTACTTATCCTAGAGAAAACAGCCTCTACGTCTTTTATCGACAATGGCTTAAGAAGATAATCCTCGACTTTCAAGGTCAGAGCACTCTTCACAAAATCAAACTCATTGAATCCGGATATTATCACAGATCTGGTCTTTGGCTTGAGCATCTTCACTTCCTCAATCAGATCAAGCCCTGACATTCTTGGCATTTTTACATCTGTCAGAATCACATCTGCATCGTTTTCCTTTATCCAGGCCAGAGCGTCGGCAGCAGAGGAGAACACACCAGATACTGAGAAATCATGCTTTTCCCATGGTACGACCTTCTCCAGTCCCCTTCTGATCAGTTCGTCATCATCTACAATGATAAGCGTGTGCATATCCCTCTCCATTTTTTGATTATGCGGTAAGTAATGCTGAATGTCAAAATTAATGAAAGAACAGCAGCTTAGTATTCCAAAGGATGAATTACTTATTTCCAGTAAATGCATATTACTCTGATACAAGTAATTACATAGAGGATATCCTGCACTATTCAATATTACTGATCATATTGCATAGTAAGACTCATAGATATACTGCCATCCAGAAGAGCACTATGCTGCCATTACCTTACAAAAGGGATAGAACAGGCCGGAATCAGGAATTTCAAGAAACAGGAAGAAAATATAACTACCCAAAGATGCGGAAGGCTCACATTCCATGAGCACCATTACTATGCATCTAGTCCTTACCTGCTATTAGATGTATATAATAACTCAGTATGAGAAAAGAAAAGACAGCATCCTTCCGCATCACAGCATTTGCATCGCTTCTGATGCTCATTGCCAGCATAGCTGATATAATCATCGGAAGACCATCCATGGCCTTCTATGGCATATCGACAGTGCTATGCTTCCTGATTCTGTATGCACTCATCATAGTGCTCAGAAGAGAGCTCGAAAGCTGGAAGATCATCATATCTGATATATTCATGATCGTAGCCATATATCTCTCAAACAGATTCGATCTGTACCATAGATTCTGGTTCTTCGATATCATACTCCACTCCTTCTCAGGCGTGATAATCGCATCTGTGCTGCCTACACTGTTCCTGAAAGACGAGACAAGGCGTGCGATGAGCCCGCTTGAAGCCGCATTCATATCATTCGTGTTTGCAGTCGCTTCTGCTGGCTTCTGGGAGATAATGGAATTCTCATTTGACCTGCTGACAAAAAGCGATGTGCAGAGAAACCTCATAAGGGAGAGGGAGCTCTTATCATCAGACTGGCAGAACCCAGGGATCCTGGATACGATGAATGACATGATAAACGGAACAGCTGGAGGGATTCTCGGATCTGTCCTTATCTTCATCAATGAGAAGATCAGGAGAAGGGGTTAGCGCTTTTCCTCTTTCCTGCTCTTCCTGTTTTCCTTAGCTTCCCTGTAGGCCCTCATGTCTTCCTTCTGGGCTTCCTTATCAACTGTAGGGATGAAGTGGGCTGCGAACTTGCCCTTCCCTCTGTTCTTCACATAGAAATATCCGATCACTGAGAAGACAACAGCTCCGATGAAGTTGACGAACATATCCTTCATCGTGTCGATAAGGCCTATATCAAGATAGCCTCCGAGCCCCAGGTCCTCACCATTGATCACAACGCTCTCTATATTGCTTATTGTCACTACCTTATTTGACTTTGATGGATCAAGAAGTGTTGAGTGGATTGCATGGATTATGTAATCCTTCTGCATGTCCTTGCCCCAGAACCAGTCCATTGAGAACTCAAAGAACTCCCAGAGCACA
>CAKQTF010000142.1 GCA_934276695.1 uncultured Spirochaetales bacterium | reverse complement strand
TCTCTGACTATGGAGTCTCGCTTCAGAGAGGCCGCAAGGGCAGCAGGGGAAGGGCAGCCGTACCGAGAAAAAGCATAAGCAAGCCTGCTCAGGAGAAGAGAAAAAAGGGACGGAAGAGGATTAAGCCTGCAGATGATCATGCGCCAGCTACTGCAGCTGAAGAGCACGATATGTGATTTTAGCCCCATTCCTCTATGTCTATAGTAACCTTCCTGATTCTGATCCCGCCATATTTCTCAAGGCACTCTGAGATATACTCCTGAAGATCTGAGATTGTGGTGCTGATGTAATGCCGTATGGGAAGCTGTAGCATCACTGATATGGAGTATGATGAATCCGGGTTCTTTACACCACGTACTTTCTTCACTTTTATCACGGGGTCATATTCCCCGATTGCATGCTTCACCATCTGGGTAAGCACAGCCTCGCTTAGGCTTTCCTTCTCCGGCTTCGAGAATTCAGGCCTGACAATCGTCTTCTCGCTTGTCTGCTTCTTCCCGTTCTTCTTCCTTCCCACTGCAACCTTTATAGAATCAAAGACAATCTGAGGTGCAGATCTTGTGATTTCGATTGGAGGGACAGGAATCACATGCTTGCCTTCCTGGAATCGTATCCTCATTGCTGTCTCTATCTCTTCCGGTGTCGATATATCCTCGATGTGGATGATCTTCTCCGGCTGGGGCAGCTCTAAGCGAGTACAGATCTTGCTTATCATCTTCTCGCTTGTTCCTATGATCAGGATCTTTTTGTACTTCTCTCTTAGGAGGGCATTCTCGACTTCCCTTTTGTGCTCTTCGTCATCAAAGACTGCTGTCTTCACAGCTGTGAGAAAATTAGGGTCTTCCTTTGCTGAATGGCCAGCAATTATCCTGTCTCCTTTGATCAGGAGGCCATCATCGATTATGAGGTCGATTCTGTATTTTGATGCTACAAGCTTTGAGTGATGGCTCTTTCCTGTTCCGCTTCTCCCGACAAGCGCATAAACCTTTACTCCCTTGAATCGTGAAAACCAGAATTGAAACAGCTTGTTCATAGTGTGTATTTTAAGGTCAATGCCGTGTTTCTTCAAGAATAATGGAAATATGATGGGGGATTCTGTCTTTTTATAGATATAAAATTATTGATTTACAGTAATTATAGTAAAAAGAATTTCTGTAATCATAAATCTTTAAGTTGTGCATTTGATGTTTAGAGTTTAGAATCAGAAAATGTAGACCAATGGAGGAATTTGATGAAACTAGCCACTTTCAGAAGAGGCGGTGTGCATCCTGCTGACAAAAAGGAGCTGTCAAAAGACAGTCCATTAGAAAGACTTCCTATACCGTCTGAGCTCATTGTATCGATGTCTCAGCATCTAGGAGCACCTGCTGCACTGCTTAAGGCCAAAGGTGATAGAGTTGAGCGTGGAGAGCTCATAGGTAAGGCATCCTCATTCATAAGCGCAGATGTCCATAGCCCTGTTTCCGGTACGGTGACCGAAATACGCAAGGTGCGCCTTGCCTCTGGTGCTGTTGCTGATGCTGCTGTGATAAAGAGCGATGATGAGCAGACTGTGTCCTACAATGAGTATTTCAGCTGGAGAGAGAAGTCTTCAGAGGAGATTCAGGCAATCATAAAGGAGAAGGGCATTGTAGGAATGGGCGGAGCGACATTCCCTACCTCTGTCAAGTTCTCTATTCCTCTTGGGAAGAGTGTTGAGTACCTTGTGATCAACGGTGTTGAATGCGAGCCTTATCTGACTTCGGATTACCGCCTGATGATTGAGCATGCCGATGAGGCGCTTGAAGGTATTATGATAGCAGCTGCGGCTGTAAAGCCTCAGCATGTGATAATAGGCATAGAAGCAAATAAGATGGATGCGGTTGAGCATCTTTCATCCAGGGCTAAGGCTCTTGGCTATGCCATAGATGTCATGCCTCTTAAGATGAAGTATCCTCAGGGCGATGAGAAGCAGCTGCTCAAGGCCACGATAAACAGGGAGATTCCATCCGGTAAGCTTCCGCTTGATGTAGGTGCTGTTGTATGCAACTTCGGTACTGCATTTGCAATCTACGAGGCCGTTGCAAAGAATAAGCCGCTGTTTGAGCGTGTTGTTACAATCTCTGGTGATTCAGTATCCTGTCCGAAGAATGTCATAGCTCCGATCGGGACTAAGATCTCTGATCTGCTTTCCTATGCAGGTGGGACAAAGGATGATTTTGCAGAGCTTGTCTCTGGCGGTCCTATGATGGGATTCGCAGTTGCTGATGCAGACACTCCGATAGTCAAGGGCTCAAGCGGCGTGCTGGCTCTTCCTCTGCTTGATGAAGGCAGGCGCTTCCCATGTGTATCCTGCGGGCACTGTGCCCAGCATTGCCCAATGGGCCTGCAGCCAAACAGGATGTTCAGATACATAAAGAACGGCAATTACCAGGCTGCGATGGATCTTGGCCTTATGGACTGCAAGGAATGCGGATGCTGTGCATATTCATGTCCATCGCATCTGCCGCTGGTGCAGGGGTTCAAGCTTGGTAAGAAACTCGGGAGGAAGAAGAAATGAGAATAGTGAAATCAAGTCCTCACGTGCATGATACGCTTTCTACTGATAAGGCAATGCTTTATGTCATTGCAGCGCTTATGCCTTCATGCCTCTGGGGAATAATCATATTCGGATGGCATGCTGCCGTCACTGTTGCTGTGTCCGTAGGCTCAGCTGTGCTTACTGAGTATCTTCTGGGTCTGATATCAAAGGAGAATACGTTATCTGATTACTCTGCGATCGTTACAGGCCTCCTTGTCGGCATGAATATGCCTCCTGCTGTCCCTTTCCTTATCCCTGTCCTTGCATCTGCTTTTGCAATCGGGGTTGTGAAATGGACATTCGGAGGTCTAGGATGCAACTGGATGAATCCAGCTCTGGCAGGCCGTGTGTTTGTGTTCTTCTCTTTCTCAAAGCAGATGGGGCAGTTCATGCTTCCATGGACGCTTGGTGTTGATGCAGTATCAAGTGCTACTCCTCTGTCTCAGATGAAGACAGGGTTGAGCGCAGGCCTTTCTGGAACATCTGCAGATCTGATTTCATCCCCTGTCTCTGCTTTTGCTGAGAAGGCAGCTGATGCTCTCCATATATCTCCGTATGCTGTTGATGCATTCTTCGGGAATACCGCAGGATGCATAGGCGAGGTCAGTGCCCTGCTTCTTATTGCAGGCGGTATTTTCCTTATCTGCATGCATATAATCTCATGGAGGATCCCTGCTGTTTACATTGGGGTATTTGCAGTGCTCGCATGGGCCTTCGGTGGCATTCCATATGGGCTTGGCGCATTCCATGGAGAAATCCTGGTTCCTGTGTTCTCCGGCGGGCTCATGCTAGGTGCCTTCTTTATGGCTACAGACTGGGTCACAACGCCTACGACAGCGAAGGGCGAGGTTATCTTTGCTATCGGATGCGCTCTTCTGACTTTTTTAATCCGCTATTTCGGAGCACTTCCTGAAGGTGTCTCTCTTGCGATAATACTGATGAATATCGTTACTCCAACGATTGATAGATATGTCAGGCCTAAGAAGTTCGGCTTTGTGAAGGCACCGAAGAATAAGGAGGCAAAGTGATGAGATCGTATCTTAAGACAGCTTTGGTTCTTTTTCTGATCTGCGGAGTCTGCACGGCTCTATGTGCTATTGTCAATTCTGTCACTGCTCCTGTCATTGCTGCATCTGAGAAGGCAAAGAAGGAAGCCGCTCTTGTGTCAGTCTCTGCAGGATATGGCATAGGGCAGACAGAGACTATAGGGGAAGGCCGGATCAATTCCCGGACAGAGCTTTCCGATAATGGCAGGACTGCTGGATATGTCCTTGATATAACTGCGAAAGGATATGGCGGTGATATATCAATCATTGCTGCATACAGGAATGATGGCTCACTTCTTGGCTCTAAGGTTGTCAGTGACAGTGAGACAGCTGGTCTGGGCAAGAAAAGCGAAGAGGACTGGTATATGGAGATGTTCAGGGGAAAAGGCAGCTCAGATCCGATTCCGACATCCAAGTCAATGCTGAAGAGTGAGGACAGTGATGCTGTATCCGGTGCAAGCGTGACATTCCAGGCTGTATCATCTGCTCTTGCTGAGGGCTCATCATATATCAAGAAACTCGGAGGCCGCTAAATGGGAAAGCATAGCAAGGAACTTACAAAGGGAATCCTGAAGG
>CAKQTF010000141.1 GCA_934276695.1 uncultured Spirochaetales bacterium | reverse complement strand
ATCCTGATCAGAAATGCAGATGTTTATGCTCCAGAGCACCTTGGTGTGAATGATATCCTTATTGCTGGCTCCTCTGTGGAGCTGATTGCTCCGTCTATTGACATATCTCTTCCGGGAATGGAAGTCATAGATGCAGAAGGCGAGATGGTCCATCCGGGCCTTATTGATGGCCATGTGCATGCAATCGGCGGTGGCGGTGAGGCTGGGATGATCTCAAGAGTCCCTCCTCTTTCTGAGAGCAGGATAATAGAAGGCGGCGTCACATCTGTTGTTGGCCTGCTTGGAACCGATGGTTACACAAGGACAGTCAGGGACCTTGTTGCAAAGATAAAGGGATTCCGAGAATGGGGGATCTCTGCATGGGCGCTCACAGGTTCATACCAGGTTCCGAGCATCACACTGACAGGCTCTGTCGGTGATGATATAACATTCATAGATGAGATAATCGGAGTGAAGGTTGCAGTTGCAGACCATAGATGCTCTTTCCCGACTACGGATGAGCTTATAAGGCTTGCTTCTGAGGCCCGCCTTGCTTCGCTGATGAGCGGAAAGGCGGGGCTTGTCCACATCCATGTCGGCGGATCGGAGCTTGGTATTGAGCAGCTGTTTGAGATAAAGGACAGATGCCCGATACCATTATGCCATTTCTATCCAACGCATATGGAAGGGCATATGGAACAGGCTTTCAGATGGGCCGGGGACGGTGGGCATGTTGATATCACATGCCATGGGGATGCAGATGAGAAGGCAGCTTCGCTTCTTGAGCAGTTCCCCGATCAGATAACGCTGTCAACAGATTCAAATGGCTCATTCCCTAAGTGGAATGAGGATAGGAGCGCTATTGTCGGAATGGGTGCAGGATCGATCTCAGAGCTGATGCGGTATCTTGACAGGCTTCTCTCTTCCGGCATTGACAAGAGCCTTGCACTCAGTGCTGTGACCTCGAATCCTGCTAAGGCTATGCGCCTTTCCAGGAAGGGAGCCTTAAGAAAAGGAGCTGATGCGGACATTGTCATAAGGGATGGCCGCAGGATAAGGTATGTGATTGCCCTTGGCTCTGTGATGCTCAGGGAAGGAAAAGCAAAGAAGAGCATGTATGACAGTGCTCTATAGCTCTGTTATGGTCAGGTCCGGATTCACTAAGAGCTTATAGACTTCTGTGTAGAGCTTCTCTCCGCCTTCCCATGGCCTCGCATATTCGAATATAAGCGTCACATTGCCTTCCTTCACTCCGCGGAATGAGTAGCTGAAGACAGCTGGTGATCCGATAAGGTCTGAAGTGCTTTCTATTGCAGAATATGAAGCCTCGATCTCTCCAGGTCCATCTGTTGTATAATCCCAGATATATCCTGTTGTCGGATTGCCCTCCAGTGAGACATAGAATGATGGCTCAGCCTCCGTATCTGCAGTTGCGCAGGCAGTAAGCGCGAATATGGATAGCGCTATGATGGATATGTATTTTCTCATACTTAAAAAAATACAGCATCTGCATAATGGTTACATGTAGATTATATGAAGTCTGCTAGTGTTTTCAGTTCAGTTCATATACCGCCGTTAAATGGTAATATCTTATTATAACATATGATTATGCTATTGATTCGAAGCCTCTCTGCCAGAAGGAAAAAGGATAAGAGATAGTAAAATTGAATAATTGCCAGATTCTTTTTCCTGCATGGATAATTTAGCTGTAGAGAACCAAAAAGGAGGTTTGGCTATGAAGAAGGCTTTAGTTGTTTTCTTATGTTTGATCGCAGTTCTTCCTTCTGCTGTTTTTGCTCAGGGAGGTAAGGAAGAGGCAAAGGCTGATAAGCCGATAACAATTGAATTCTGGACACATGAAGATGCTGCTAGGCAGGAGCTTGAGGAGAGGTATATCAAGGAATTCTGCGAGATGCATCCTAATGTGACTGTCAATGTCACAAGGCAGAGCGCAGAGAAGCTCAGAGAGCTCATCCAGACAGCTTTCGCATCAGGAGAGGGCCCATCATTCTTCAATCTTCCGATCGAGAATGAATTCCAGTACATAGAAGCCGGACGTGTCGCTCCTGTGGATTATAAGACTCTTGGATTCAAGGATGCAAAGGACCTTCTTGCAAGCTATGAGGATGGAATGATAGATGCAGTAGTATATGATGGCGATGTATACGGACTTCCTCTTGAGCTTACAAACTGGTCAATATTCATCAATAAGAAGGTGTTCCGTGATGCGGGTCTTGATCCTGAGAAGGATTACCCGAAGACATGGGAAGACATGGTTGAGGTCAGCAAGAAGATTGTTCTCCGCGAAGGCGACATCATCACAAGACGCGGATTTGACTTCCGTTACTCATATGAGCTTACATACTTTGTCCCAATGGTTGAGCAGCTTGGCGGATCTCTCTCTGGCAAGGATGGCTGTGTCAATAAGGATGCATGGGTTAAGGCACTCACATTCATGAAGAACTGGGGACCAAGCGGCGAGAACCTCGGTAACCCGACACTGACAGCAGCAAGAAAGCTTTTCAATAAGGACAATGGTGATATTGCAATGGCAAACACAGGTCTTTACCAGGAAGCAAGGATCCTGTCTGATAACCCGTCTTTCTACAATAGCGGCGAATGGATGGTTGTCCCATACCCAGTATTCAAGGACGCTGTCAATAACCTTGCTGGATGCTACTATGGCCATTTCTATATGGTTAATGCAGATAAGTCAGCAGAGGAGCAGCAGATGGCCTGGGAGCTGATCAAGTACTTCCTCTTAACAGAAGGACATGCTGAGGAATATCTTACAAAGGTCGGCCTGATCCAGCCTACAAAGGCTCTCATGAATGGCTCAACATATGCATCAATGCCATATTCAGATGTATTCAAGGGTGACTTCGCAAGATCCCATATCGTCTATTACGAGAAGGGCGCAGCAGAGATCCAGAGTGCAATCAACAGCGCGATCAAGCAGGTAATGCTGCAGGGTGCTGATCCTTCAGCTGCTTATGATGCACTGCAGAAGAATGTTCTTGAGATCCTCGCTGACTGATCCTGAGTCATTATCCAGCTAGATGCGGGCCGGTTCAGGCCCGCTGATTCAAAAGGAAGGAAAATGAAAAAGAAAGGCCATTACAGCATAGAGCGCAAGCAGGCAAGATGGGGCTTCGCATTCACTGTCCCATGTCTTCTGTTCTTTGCTATATTCAGTTTCTATCCAATCATCAGCGCTTTCATCACAAGCCTGACAAACCGTGATGCCATACGCCGTACATGGAGCTTCATCGGATTCGAGAACTATAAGTACCTGTTCACGCAGTCCAATGGCGGGTTCTCCCTGCTCAACTCCCTGAAGGCAACAGGCATATTCACAATCGGGACATTCGTTCCTATGGTTATCGTGTCCCTGATCCTTGCTGTCCTGATCATGCAGCTGCGCAGGCCAGGTCAGTCTAAGCTGTTTGAGCTTGCTTTCTATACACCGGCTGTGCTCTCATCAGTAGTCGCGGCTACGATATGGATGATCCTGTTCCAGCCGACAGGACTATTCAATCAGATGGCAAATACTATCCTCCATACTGCTGGAAAGGACTATCAGTGGCTGACGAAGGACTCAATGCTCAGGGCCTCAACCATCATTGTCTATTTCTGGAAGTATATAGGGTATTTTACGATATTATTCATAACAGGACTGGCATCCATTCCTCCGACGCTCTATGAGGCGGCAATCGTGGATGGCTCTTCAAGATGGCATACGTTCTGGAGGATAACACTTCCTCTTCTTAAGCCTACGATCATGCTTGTCTCGATAATGGCTATGCTTCAGTGCCTGAAGACATTCAGTACCCAGTATATGTTTGTGCAGGGCGGTGCTGCACGCGAGCCGATTGATGTCATAACAATGAACATCTATTACACAGGCGTTGTGAACAGAAGGCTTGGCCGGTCCAGCGCTATGTCAATCATCCTGTTTGTGATCATGCTCTTCTTCACATTCCTGCAGTTCATGACACAGCGTGGCGGAGATGATGTTGAGTATTGAGGTGAGCTATGAATAATAACAAATTTGTCGGAAAGGTCGGAATAGGGGAGATCCTCACATACGTTGTCTTGATTGCTGTTCTGGTATTCACTGTAATGCCTCTTGTCTTCATGCTCACAGCTGCCTTCATGGATGCTAAGCAGATCATGGCAATGCCATATACATGGATTCCAAGCAGGAAGTACTTC
>CAKQTF010000140.1 GCA_934276695.1 uncultured Spirochaetales bacterium | reverse complement strand
CCAGAAGCGTGACATCCTTTCCTGCACGAAACAGATTGCTGGCCAGATTACAGCCGAGAACACCAGCTCCGAATACGAGAATCTTCATTGTTTTGCCTCCTTTTGCAGACTTTGCTGATACGCCATCTGTGCTTACTGTGAATCAGTGTACTGTGTCCTATGCTAGGGAAACCTGTGTATGTAAAGTCATAATCGGATCACAGTCAATATAGTAGACAGTAAAAAAGAAGATATCAATGATTCCTATTTGTAAAGAATTCTTCATCCTCCTCATTGTGAGTCCTGTAACCGATGGAGAAACAGAAACTCTGTCACTTTCATTTTAAGTCCTGGATATCGATGGATTCAGGAGCAGGCTTGCGCTGTCATCATCAGGAATACTGAGTGCTTCTTCCTCTGAAGCATGTTCCTCAGCAGAAAACCTCATTTCCGCTATTCTGCACTGAAACTCTATGCTCAAACATTTTTTATAGAGCTTTTAAACTTGCAGTAAAAGAGAATGCTGTGTCAGGATAGAAGGTAATGATAACTATACAGTCCTAGCATATATCTGCGATTCAAGAGGAACACATTATTATGTTTTGACGATACTCGGTAAGATAGTAATTAATGGTGATGCGAGGAGTCTGACTCTTGGTCCTGCTGGCGTATTCTATCTGTTCCTTTCTTTAATGGAAGGAACATTTTGACTGATGGTTACATGAGTACCGGCAGTCCGGTACTTGTTCAGCTGAAGACAAAGCCCTGTAGCTTCTTGTGTTACAGGGCTTTTCTTGCAATTGCTGGTTAGGAATGATATTACATGATGATTTCACTGGATAAATAAATGTTATGCCTATATATTCAGCCAACAAGCCTTTCAAGTGTTTTCTCTGTATCAGCCTCGGATGTAACGATTATGCCAGCCTTCTGCATAAGCAATCTGATTCTCTGCTGGGCTTCATTCTTTATAGGCTTTTCTTCGATTGCCAATAGATTTGAGTCTTCTGTAATAGATGCTGATTTCAGGTCATTCCATTCAAGTAACAGAATCCTGTTATCCGATTCCTTTTTCAGGATTGAGACAAAGATATTATGATTGTTCCTCGGATTTGTCACATGGTAGTCCAGCTTGATTTTCAATCCTGGTTTCCCCTTTAGTGGCACTGCGGGAGTGTATTTGAAATTATGAGATGTGAATAAATTCTCTATCCTTGAATCAATTGTCTGCTTCTGCACGCTGTGATGGCTGTTGTACGCCAGCTTCGATGCGCAGAATCTATCAATCGCAGCAAGTGCCTGCGGAAAGAAGATCACAGCTTCATTTAGCTTTGCAATAGGGTATTCTTTTGAGAGGGAACCATTTTCAGTATCAATGCTCAGGCTGTTCTCGTTTAAGATTCTTGAAAAAGCAATAGTCCAGTTCTCATTCATTTCCATGTAGTTTACACCGTGAGCCTTTGCATTCTTTAATGTGACACCATTATCTGTTGTCCTGAACGCATCAGAACCAACCATCTCGATATCAAAATCAAGATAATCCCTTTCTGAATTCAGAATCGGGACTTCAATACTGAACCTGTATCCAGATTTTCTGCTGACAATGCATTTTGCTGCATCTGCGGATCCAAACATGTTTTCCAGATTCACTTTGATTAGTGTGAAATTCATAATAATATCCCTTGTGCTTTTTTATCTTTTACATTGCAATAGTCTAAGAAATAATAAAGCATTTCAGTTATGTCTTTTCCATTTAACTCAGGTACTGGAATTACATCATTAGAATCTCCTATATGCATATGCGGCTCGGTAATCACCAGGTCATTGCTATTGTAATGCCGTTTGTTTTCTGCTGTTAGATCCAAACGTGCAAGCTGGTACAATCTAGTACTTACTCGTTTTATGACAAGTAAACAGTATAATAGGTACAAATTGTTCTGAAAAATGAGTTTATATTGACTGTTTAGAACTCTGATGGTATTTTCTATATGCATAGGAGACAGTATGGTGACAGTTTATCCAGTGCGCATTACAGGTATTACGATCAGCAATTTCAAGAATGTTGAATACGGCAGACTGAATCTTGCATGTGATAAGGATGATTATAATGCAAGTATCCTAGGACTATATGGACAGAATGGATCAGGTAAGACGGCCTTGATTGATGTTATGGAATTGCTGAAAAACTGCCTTTGCGGAACAGTTATAGATAGCAGGTATGCAGACTATATTAATATTAATGCTGGTATTTCAACTGTCTGTATTGATTTCTCTCTTAGAAATGGGACTGAGCGCATCCCGGTAAGCTATGAATTCAGCATCAAAGCAGGTTCTGATGATTCTCAGCAGAATACTGGAATGATTTCAGATATAGAATGGAAAAAGACTGTTATTATATCTGATGAGATCATCAGATGCCCGATTGTTGCTGGTTCAGGTGCAAAGAAAGGCCGGATGATGGATACATCCTCTGATATATTCTCTCCATTGTCTAAAAAGATCCTGCTTGTAGGGAGAGATAGCAATATCGATACAGATCTGATTGTTGCAAAGAAACTTGCAAAAGCCCAGTCAAGATCTTTTCTGTTCTCTCGGGAACTCTTGTCATTAATCCGGAGAAGAGCAGAACTGAAATCTGGCAATGCTGCGGAACAAAAAGAGTCAGATTATTATATCTCTGTTCTTGAAAGCCTTGTGAATTTTGGTAATCATGGTCTGTTTGTCATTAATACTGCAACATCCGGCCTTATAAGCCTGGATACACAGCCAATAAGCTTTAAATACAGCGAAGGAAATATGGGAGCATTGGGTACAATTATGCTGTCATTAGATAGAAGCCAGTTAATACCAAAGCATGGGCTGGAGATTGTCAAGAAGGTTATTGGGAATATGAATACCGTTCTTTGCAGGATTGTTCCAGGACTTACTGTCGGGATAAAAGAACTTGGTACTGAGGTAATGTCTGATGGCAATATCGGCTGCAGGATTCAGCTGATGAGTGAGAAGAACAGCAAGGAAATACCTTTGAAATATGAATCAGAGGGAATAAAGAAGATCATCTCCATCCTACAGCTGCTGATTGTGATTTATAATCAGGATTCGATTACAGTTGCCATTGATGAGCTGGATTCTGGAGTTTTTGAATATCTGCTAGGAGAGATACTTAGGATAATATCAGAAAAGGGCAAAGGACAGCTTATATTCACTTCCCATAATCTAAGACCTCTTGAAACTCTGGATAAGAGCTTTATTGCGTTTACTACGAATAATCCTCGAAATCGTTATGTCCGGATGCAGAATGTGAAGGAGAACAATAATCTGCGAGATTTCTATTACCGTAGCATAACACTTGGGACACAGAAAGAAGAGTTATATGAACCTACAAAGAATGCTGATATTGCTTTTGCATTCAGAGAGGCAGGAGTGAATGGCTGTAAGTAGAAAAGTAGTGCTTATCATAGTTGAAGGTGCATCTGATTGATGAGGCTTTAGGTGCATTCCTTACTGAGTTATTTGACAGTTATGAAGTCCATGTAGAGATTGCTCATTGTGATTTGACTACTAAGGGGAATGTGAATATGACAACTGTCCTGAAGGAACTATGGGGCTTTGTTGATGCAGTTAGAAAGAAATACTGCTGGAAGAAATCCGATTTTAGGCAGATTGTTCACCTGGTTGATATGGATGGTGCCTTTGTCATAGACAATGCTGTAGTTGAGGATATGAATGCACATCATCCTGTATACACACTTTCAGAAATTAGGGCCGATAGGGTAAATGATATCAGAGCAAGGAACAAACAGAAGAGCGGATGTCTTGAAAGAATTTCAATAGCATCTGAGCTGTCGGGAATTCCATATCAGGCATATTATATGGCAAGCAATCTTGATCATGTCCTATATGATAAGCTGAATTTAGGCAGAGATGATAAAATCAAAAATGCTTTTTCATTTGCCAGAAAATACAGGAATGATTTTAATGGGCTGGTAGATTTCTTCTGCAACTCATATTTTTCAATCTGCAGTGATTTCTTATCTTCATGGGCTTTTATAAAGGAAGATATGCATTCTCTTGAGCGTCATACAAACCTAGGAATATGCATTCAGCGTGCAATTGAAAAGAAGAACTAGGTCTGCTTCATATGTAATTAAGGAGATGTCACAATGGTTCAAAGCTATAGTTCTATTCACAGTATAAGCGAAACGTGTAGCTCAGAATGAGAAAGG
>CAKQTF010000139.1 GCA_934276695.1 uncultured Spirochaetales bacterium | reverse complement strand
CAGCGTCGGAATCCTGAGTGTCTTCGGATCCACTTCCGATGGCCTTATCGCAACAGTCAGTGCAGCAATGAGAGATGTATTGCAGATTACAGAGCCTATAGCATTGCCATAAGCAATCTCGCCATGGCCTCCAACAGCGCTTGTAGCACTCACCATGACCTCTGGAAGCGTAGTGCCGATTGAGACAACTGTAGCTCCGATCAGCAGCTCAGGTATATGGAATCTGTGCGCGATGCCTGTAGCACCATCTACAAACCAGTCACCGCCCTTTATCAGCAGCACAAGCCCTACACAGAACAATAAAACAGGAACAAGCATATTATCACCTCAAAACGATGCATTATTATATTGATTAGGCCTATGATGGTCTATCATCGATAAAAGATAATACAAAAAAGCCGGAATTCAAAAAATCTGCTCTTTATTATTGGGAATTCTTGGATAGTATATTGAATATGACTAAAGCACGAATACTTGATGCATCACGATTTTCCGGTGGAATAATGCTTCATTTTGACCATATCCCAGACTCAAAGACAAGAAACATACGGATCGGTGATACAATCTACAAGGCGATTCCATGCTCAGATTTAGGCGCCAGATTCGCTATCAGCTCGCCGTATCCTACAGATTACTTCTCAAGGAATAACATTGCAGAGTTCTTAGACACCTGATTCTAAACAGCCTTGCAATTAATGACCTCAATAGGTGACAGATAATCGTGTAGAGCAAATCGGAAGGCAATCCTCCTCCTGCATTCGGCGCCGCATCACATGGTCTTGGTTTCTCAGTCGCATTCAGAGCTTCAAAACTCTATTGCGCACTGGATTCATACAGAAAAGAACATGATGAAGCAGTCATCGATTATAAAAAAGCTCTTACATATATGGATAATATGCCATACCCAGACGATGGCAGCTTAGATGGCGGAGAAAACAGGAGGGCATCAAGGGGAATTCTTGAAGATATTCCAGATGGAATCACCCTTCTCAGAGCATCAGAATACAATGATTTTGCATTGAAGTACGAAATTCCCAAAAGAATCCCAGACAAGAAGCTGCTTGTTTATTTCGAGAAAGATGAGCCTCCTTATGAAGACAATTGGCTTTTGGATATTCAGAACAGGTGCGGACTCAGTACTGCTGACTGTGCTGAATCTTGTTTCTCTCAGAATTTTTCCTGTTTACACCATCTTACTTTGCAAACTATAATGGATACCGATGAACACGGAAATATCATTCGGTTTCAAGCTTATCCTGACTGGCTCAGATAATGAGCCATTCTTCGGCCCTGGAGTTGCAACACTTCTGAGGGCAATAGATAAGACTGGCAATGTAAAAGAGGCTGCTGCATCAATGGGCCTTTCATACACAAAGGCCTGGACAATGCTCAGAAACACAAAGAAAGGAATCGGCACAGATGCTGTTCTGAGCTCAAAGGGCGGAGTCAATGGAGGAAAGGCCGAACTGACAGAGGCAGGAAGAGAGTTGCTGATGCACTATGAGGAATTCGAGAGCAGATCGGGAATGCTTCTGAATTATGCTTTCAGAGGATGCTTCAATGAGGATCAAGCATAAGACAGCAATAATATCATTCATCGCATTGTATATCCTCATATTCATTCTTTCATTCTCTATCGGAAGATATCCAATAAAGCCTATTGAGCTTATCAGGATCCTATTCTCAAGAGTGATTCCCATCAGGCAGACATGGGCACGCCAGGCCGAGATCGTGGTCTTCAATATAAGGATGCCAAGACTGATCGCAGCATCGCTGATCGGAGCTGCGCTATCGCTATCCGGGCTCGTATTCCAGACAATCTTCCATAATCCTATGGTATCACCGGATGTGCTCGGAACAACAAGCGGAGCTGGCTTTGGCGCCGCTCTTGCACTTCTCTTTGAGCTTCCAATGGCAGCTGTTAGCATGACTGCATTCATATTCGGACTCTTATCAATCCTCTTCGTCTGCCTGATTGCATCAAGAGTCAGGCATAATCAGATCTTAGGACTTGTTCTCGGAGGAATAATGGTCAGCTCACTGTTCTCATCCGCAACAAGCTTTGTGAAGCTGGTGGCTGATCCGAATAATACGCTTCCAAGCATTACATACTTCCTGATGGGCTCTCTTGCAGGGTGCACTATGGCAGATATAAAGCTTGTGATAATACCGATGCTCATAGGAATGATCATAATCATATCATGCTCATGGAGAATCAACCTTCTCTCATTATCAGAAGAAGAGGCACGGTCTCTTGGCGTGAACACAAAGCTGATGAGGATTGTGCTCATAACAGCATCTGCCCTCATGATCTCATCCTCTGTTGCAATTGCCGGTGTGATCGGATGGATCGGTCTTGTAATCCCACACATAGTCAGAATGATCATCGGCTGTGATTCCAGATACACAATCCCATCCTCAATCTTCCTAGGTGCTGCATTCTTAATCGCAACAGATACAGCATCAAGAATGCTGTCAACATCAGAGATCCCGATTGGCATACTTACATCAATACTCGGAGCACCTTTCTTCCTTTATCTGATTCTGCGTCAGGGAAGGAGGGAAAATGAATCTTAGCATTGATAACCTGAGCTTCTCTTATAAAAAAGATAGGGAGGTCCTTAAAAATGTGACCTTCTCCATAAAAAACGGAGAGTCAATATCAATACTCGGAAGAAACGGCTCCGGGAAGACTACTCTGATCAGGCTGATCCTAGGCTTTCTGAAGGCGCCTTACGGCACAATCACCATTGATGGCGATGACATAAGCACAATAGGTGGAAGAGCCAGAGCTGAGAAGATTGCATACATCCCTCAGCATTCTGAGATTTCATATCCATTCACAGTTCTGGAGACAGCTGTGATGGGAGCGGCTCCTAGAGTCGGGATATTCTCAAAGCCATCACACAAGGATTATGAGAAAGCAGAAGAGAACCTGAGGATCCTTGGGATAGACAGCCTGAGGAACAGGCAGATCAATATGATCTCCGGAGGAGAGCGGCAGCTTGCAATGATAGCAAGAGCACTGACACAGGATGCAGAACTGCTTCTCCTGGATGAGCCTGCAAATGAACTTGATTACTCAAATCAGCTGCTGATCCTCGAAAAAATCGAAGAGCTCAGGGACAGCGGCTATTCGGTGCTCTTCTCTACGCATAATCCTGAGCATGCACTCATGATTGCATCATCTGTGCTTATCCTAAGCAATGGAGTCTCATCTATCCACAGGACAGATGAGCTCAAGGATGGAAGACTTCTATCTGAGCTTTATAATAGAGAGCTTTTCATAACAGAGATAGATACTGGGAAAAACAGGAGGATATCATGTCTTCCGAAGTAAGAAGATGGTGGAGCGACGACAGGATACAATGGTACGAAAGAGCTGCAGAGCATACAGACTTCCACGCAAGGCTTGCTGCTGAGCTTAGCAGGATAATACCGGAAGGATGCAGCATAGCAGAATACGGCTGTGGACTAGGATACCTTGCATATGAGCTCTATAAGCTTGGATATGATATCACAGCATATGATACTGACTCTGAAGTTCTGAGAAAAGCAGAAGAGAGGACAGGGCTCAGCATATATGAAGAATGTGACTGCTATGATATCAGCACTTCATCTGACTATGCAATTGCCATGTTCTTCGGAAGGATAACAGAGGAAGGGAATATAGAGAGGCTCATGAAGCCTTTGAAACAGGGCCTGATCTATATAACAGGAGGTGGCTCTGCAAGGCACACAGCACCATCCCTGGTATCAGGATTCCTGAATGACAGAAAGATCCCATTCAGCGTCAGGGAGCTTGAACTGGAATTCAGCCAGCCACTTAAGGATGCAGATGATGCCACTGCCTTTCTCAGAACATATTACAGAAATGAGGAACTCCTCAAAGATAAGGCATCGAATCTGAAGCCATATGGAAGAGATGGCTTTGAATACATACTTGAAAACAGAAAAGAACTGACAATATATACAATCAGAAAGGAGTGAGATTATGAAAAAAGTCAGAATCATTGCGGTTCTGCTCCTATGCTTTGCAGCATCTGCACTGTATGCAAACGGAGCAATTGAAGCATATGCTGCAGAAACAGTGAAAGCTCAGGCAGTTGTTTATACTGATTCCCTAGGAAGAGAAGTCACGCTGCCAGCAGAGATTGAGAGGGTTGCCCCATCTGGCAACGTTGCACAGCTTGCACTGTATGCAGT
>CAKQTF010000138.1 GCA_934276695.1 uncultured Spirochaetales bacterium | reverse complement strand
GACCTTGTTGGTAATACAGGAATATATGATGGTGAGACTGCCGTGAAGATGATTCTGGCAGGTGCAAAGGCTGTAGAAGTCTGCTCCGTTGTAATTAAGGAAGGTTTTTCTGCAATTACAGGAATGAATAGTTTCATCTCATCATGGATGAAGGAAAAAGGTTTTGCTGATATTGCTTCTTTCTGCGGTATGCTTGCAGAAGAGAAGAATGATGAAGGATACAAATGGGAACGCACTCAGTTCCTGAAGACTATAGAGTAATGGATTTTTCGAAATACAAGGATATAGCGCCATATAGAGGCGCTGATGTGGAGGCTGCAATATCAAGGCTCCTTGAGAAGCGTGAGTATCTAGGTGCATTTGCCTATGTTATCGCAAATGGCGATTTCAATGCAGCGAATGAAATAATCAACACTATAATGAAGAACATCCGGGAAGTGAAAAGCTATGAGGATTTCCAGAAGCTTGTAACTGCCGGGGTCCTTATTCCTGCAGTGCTCAGGAAAACCACAACGGATTTCTCTGTAAGCGGAGTATCAAAGCTTGATCCTGATAAGGGGTATCTTTTCATATCGACTCATAGGGATATAATTCTGGATTGTGCTCTTCTTGATTATGCTCTTATGCTCGGAGGAAAGCCGTTCTGTGAGATGGCATTTGGTGATAATCTCATAGCGAATCAGTTTATTGAGGACCTTTTCAGGCTCAATGGCGGAGTTATCGTAAGAAGAGAGCTTCCGCTGAGAGAGAAGTATCTTGAGTCAATCAAGCTCAGCCAGTATTTTCTCGATGTTGTAAGAGAGAATCACACATCAATCTGGGTTGCGCAGAAATCAGGCAGAAGCAAAGATGGAATCGACAATACTCAATCTGGAATAATCAAGATGCTTTATCTTTCAAAGAGAGGCTCAGGCATTAGCTTCAGGGATCTGATCAAGAGTGTTAATATTGTCCCTGTTGCAATAAGCTATCAGTATGACCCAAATGATATCAATAAGGGGCGTGAGGAAGTAAAACGTGCAGAAGGCGGTGGAAAATACGAGAAGAAGAAGTATGAGGATCTGATAAGTATGGTCCGTGGCATGCGCTGTGATAAAGGCCATGTTCATGTTGCTGTCGGTGATCCCCTTACTGATGACTATGATTCTCCAGAGGATGTTGCACATGAGATTGACCGCCAGATACATAGCATATACAGGCTTTATAATACAAATTATATTGCCTATGATTATCTTGAGCATACAGATAGGTTTGCATCTTTGTATGATGGTCTGGATCCTGAGGCTTTCCTCGATGGATTCTCACATCTGAGTCTGCCTGTCCGGGATTATGTTCTTAATGCATATGCTAATCCTGTTAGATCTATGCTTGCAGATAGGGCTGACTAAGTGAATAGAAGAGCCATCTCATCAGTCTCTTTGATAATAGCGATTATAGTTTTCACTGTTGCTTGTGAAAGAAATGGATTTGAGATATATGACTGCCATCTGAAGAGAACTGCTGATGGTATTGTTGATCAGTATGGGACTCTTAGTGATATGACTGAAACAGCTGAATTATCACTTAGAGTTTCTGCTTCTGATGCAATGTCCTATTCCTTCTGTCTCATCGCTCCCGATGGGGATTTGTCCTGGGAGGGCTCATTTGATGAATCATTCAGTGAATCGCTTATGATTACACCCGGTGCATCATTTTTGAGTGGCATTTATACTCTTTATATCCTTGCTGAGGATGGATCCGAAGCTGAGCAGCAGGTCCAGCTTGGAAATGGTATACAGGATTATATAATCCCTCATTTTGATGAGAATGGCATATTCGTGTCATCAATAAGCTCAGATGTGAACTGTGAGGCATACAGCAGCGGGGATCTAGTTTTCTCAGGTATAATCGCTGATGGTGCATCGCTTGATCTGGATTCGGGCTTTGCTGTCATATCATTCACAGACAGGTATGGAAACATGGTTAGTCTGAGAGAGAGCTTTGATTAGCCTGTTCTTCCAACAAGTTCTCTCAGTTTCTCTTCTGTTATCCTTATCAGGAATGTCCTCCCATGTGGGCATGCTGGTTCATCAAGGCTGAAAACCTTTTCAAGGAGGGCTTCTGCGCTCCATTTATCAATAGAATCTCCGGCCTTTATGGCAGCTTTGCATGCTATGATTGCAAACAGCCTTGTTTCAAGCTCTTCCTCATCGGCCTTTGCATTGATTATGAAATCAGTTATCTGTCCTTCTATTCCCCTGCAGACTGCTGGAAGTGCATTGATTTCCCACTCTCCGCAATCCTTCCTTGAAAGCATTATCCCCATTGAAGTATAGACCTGTGAATGCTTTTCAAGGAAACTGTCAGTAATGTCATCTACTTCAACCTGAATAGGGACAAGGAGGGGCTGGACAGTCTTCTGCGCAAGTATCTCATCGTACAGAATGCGTTCATGAGCTGCATGCTGATCAACAAGGAACAGGCATCCGTCCTTTTCCGCTATCAGGAATAGCTTGAAAGCCTGTCCGATATATCTGAAATCCGCAGCATGGCAATTCACCAGGGAAGAAGGCTCTGCCACTTGCCTTTCTTCTCTGATTCTTTCCTGAGTTTTCTGCAGCTTCTTCGCTTTTTCAAGCCAGCTGCTGTCTGCTGGTCTATAGCTCAGGCCAGGCTCTCTCATATGCTGCTCTGAGTTATTCACTGTATCTGGAATACTGTGTTCTTTGCTGCTATTTACCGTATGAATGTGGCTGCCAGTATATCCACTGAATGTCTCATATCCTACTGCTGTATTTTTATTCTGGTTTTCAAGTGTGCCGGGCAGAAGCAGCTCTGGCTGTTCTTCTTCTATAGTCGGAATACGTCTATCAATGTTTTCCTTCAGCAGGGAAGAGACTGCATGGTGGATTTCTGCAATATTCCTTATCTTTACTTCCTTCTTTGCAGGATGGATATTGAAATCAACAAGCTCACTTCGATCATTGATGAAAAGGACAGCGATAGGGTAGCTCCCTCCAGGAAGCAGCTCTCCGTATCCATAGATTATGGACTGGACAAGGGAATATTCCTCTACAGGCCTATTGTTAACATAGATCTTTATTTCCTTCCTGTCACTTCTTTTTACGCTGGAATTGCCTGCTATGATATTCAATGAGAAATCATCGCCCTGATACTCCAGATACTGCATATCTGCATCCAGTAGGCCAATATGCCTGTAATAAAACATCACACGCTCTTTCAGAGTGCTTACAGCAGGCCAGTCCAGTCTGAGAGCTCCATCGATTATCAATGTGAATCTTATCTGCGGGAATGCCAGAGACTTTGCTACAAGCAGGTTACGGCATAGCTGTGCTTCTGTTGAGCTTCTTTTTAAGAATGCACGCCGCGCAGGAATATCCTTAAATAGGGCTTCTGCTGTTACGACTGTACCTGTATCCGGACCGATTTCTGTTATCTCATACCTCTTGCCATTGTCAATTACCAAGGATGATGCCTCTCCGGTCTTTGCGGATCTAGTGCATATTGTCAGTCTTGAAACTGAAGATATGGAATAGAGTGCTTCTCCCCGGAATCCTAATGTATTTATGGTATAAAGATCATCTGCATTCCTGATCTTGCTTGTCGCATGCCTTGTTCCGATGAGATTCAGGTCCTCTCTTTCTATGCCTGAGCCATTATCCTGAACTGAGATTGATTCGATTCCTCCGCCCTCTATCGTTACCCTGATTTCTGTTGCTCCGGAATCGATTGCATTGTCAAGCAGCTCCCGCAGTATTGACTGAGGCCTTTCAATAACTTCTCCTGCTGCTATCCGTGCAGATAGCAGTGGAGAAAGAACATTAATCCTCCCCATTAAAAATGGATCCTTGTCGTTACCGCTAGGCTTGTTGTAGTTGAGCCTATGTACACTGGGTTTGTATTGATGTATGGATTAACTGGACTATAGCCATTGCTATTGAGCGCTGTTGTAAATTCAGCATTAAGGTTGAGCATCCCATAGTTGAAATCAATACCTAATGCGAAAAGCGTGTTCTTATCTTTCATTACAGTCAGGAAATCCTCTTCAGCTGCAAAAAGCCTTGCAAATCCACGGCGGTCAAATGATGCATAGAATGAAAGAGCTTCGTTGAAATATATATCCATTTTAGCACTGAATACATCATTCGCTGTCCTGAAATCTGTGCATAGGTTTACGATATTGGCTACAGAATAAGCTAATTCAAGCCTGAATCTGC
>CAKQTF010000137.1 GCA_934276695.1 uncultured Spirochaetales bacterium | reverse complement strand
AATACAGACAGCGGATAGTATATCATAGGTTTATCATAAACAGGCAGCAGCTGTTTGCTTGTTACGGTTGTAAGAGGATATAGTCTTGTTCCTGACCCCCCAGCCAGAACGATTCCCTTCATGCTCATTCCCCCTGTGCATTAAGCACTGCACCAACTGTTTTGAATATAAGCTTCAGATCCAGTCCTATAGACTGATTATCCACATATTCATTGTCCATATCCATCCACTCATCAAATGTGATGGCATTGCGGTTCTTATGAACCTGCCAGATGCATGTCAGCCCCGCTTTGACTTTCAGTCTCCGCTTAGCTTTCTCATCATACTGGGCAACTTCACGAGGTAGTGCAGGTCTTGGCCCTACTACAGACATATCACCTAAGAAGATATTGAACAGCTGAGGAAGCTCATCAATGCTGGTCTTCCTGATGAAGTGGCCGACCTTTGTTATCCTCTTATCATTCCTGATCTTGAATACTGGGCCATCCATCTCATTGTCTTTCTCTAAGGAATCCCTGAGAGCCTCAGCATTGATGACCATAGACCTGAATTTGATCAGCTTGAAGAGCTTTCCATCCTTAGTCACTCTTTCCTGGCGGAAGAAAACAGGACCTCCATCCTCAGCCTTGATTGCAATTCCCACGATTATTGTGATGGGCACAAGGAATATGATGCCAATTGAGGAAGCGAAGATATCAAATGCACGCTTTATGAATAAATAGAATATGGATGGCTTATCTGTCTTATCTCTCATATAAGACCTCAGCGGTAGTTCCTTTTATAGAACTTATGCCATGACTCAGTAAGCCACTTATGCTTAATATATGCATCTTCGGCTTTATATCTATTGGTATTCCTATCTGATACATCAACACAGTTGAAGACAAAACCATAATCTGTAGATGTGAGATTCAGATCTGAGATCAGCTTATCAAGGGAAATGAATGTGTCAATCCCTGCTCTCAGGACAATAAGCGCATAATCAGCACTCTTAATCTGATCAAATACAGCAGGATCAGCTGTCACTGATTCAGCCTCAGTCACTGCAGCACCGATGGATGAAGATCTAAGGCCATCTGCAATCAGGCTCTTTCCTGCTTTATCAGAGACTGATGTGACAATAATATTCTTATGATCAGGGCTGATCTTTGAGCTTATGTATGAGAACTCAAGCGGACTGATTGCAGAAGAGTCCCTATAGAGAGGAACAGATGAAAGCAGCTTTCTGCTGTCAATGAATGAGAGAAGCTTCGATGAGCTGTATATATGCTTATCCGAGAAGTCTATTATCCAGGCGACTGCAACACCAATCACACCGCCTACAAGGAAGAATGCTATGCATACCATAGCCTTCGAGGTTCCTGTGTTCTCCTCATCAATGACAGGCATCTCTGTCCATGTGATAGCAGAGTCCAGAGCATTGATGTAGTTATCAACAATCATGAGCTCATTCTCTGCACTGGCAATCCTATCACTTATTGAGACACGCTCCTCATTGCCTTCCGCAGATGATAGCATCCTATTAAGCTCAGCGATTGCTGATTCAATCCTGGATCTGCCGGATGCAGCAGATTTCCTATAAGAGCTAAGGCCTAAGATCTGCTTATCTACAAGGGATGAGATCAGTGATACATAAAAATCAGAATCCTTAGTGTCTGATGCACTGATCACCCAGTAATCAGTATTCTTTATGTTATTGCAGCTTAATGTTTTTTCAAGATCTGTGATCTTAACATCAGAACCACTTGGGATAACACTCTCTAAGGAGCTTTTTGAAAGCATATTATAGACAATGGATGCTGCAGAATAATACTCTATCCCGTACTTTGACAGAGTGGAGGTTCCTGTCACAGGCCTGATATATACTGCCGCTTCCACATCGTGCTTATCTGGGACAAGGAAGAGAGCACAGCAGACTCCAAGCACGCAGAATAGCAGGACTATCCCGACAATCATAAAGAAATGGTTGAACACCATCTGAAACAGCTCAGCAATTGAGATTTCATCTTCATCATTGCACTGAGTCATATTCTGATAGCTACTCATTCAATTTATCCCCCATAAACCAATCTGCAGCTCTTATATCATCAAGCTATGTCACTTTAACACGATTATTGAAGAACTGACAACACCCGAGCAGAGGCGGGAAACATTATTATTATTATTATTATGCGTTGAAACACTACTTTTCATTTATATAGTATCAGTTTACATAGATTGCTGTTATATCCGTTTTTCTTGTTGCAGAGGTAGGTCATTTATACAAACGAGTATTCATAGGCTTCAAAGGCATTTCAAGCCTTAAAACTATCAGTCTTCTCAATATCTAACTTAAACTTAGTAATTAATTCCCGAACACTGCATAATAATCCATCAAGAGCTCCATTGCAGAATACATTATTACAAGAACTTTTAGCTTCATCTATTTTCTTGGCTAAAGTTTCCAGGTATTCCATATTCTTTGCACTTTTTGAGATTGATCCAGTTTCCGGGTAAAAGAATACAATAAGGTTGTGCAGCGTAATATTCTCTGCTTCTGATAAGATTTTTTCCAAATCACTTTTTTCTATAAGGAATTGAAGAAACTTATCCCCTTTTGATCTTATTTTATTTACCCATGAATCATATTCAAGGTTCATCTCATTATGAAGAACTTTACTGAATTCATCTGCATCTTCTCGCTCAGAATTATCATTGGCAATCTGCAATAAAGATTCTGTTATATGCATTTCCCAAGGGAAAATGATTATTTTCTCATTTGATTTTTTATTTTTTTCTTTCCTTCTTTGAAGCTCATCCCGATAGAACTTTATATCATCTTTCCAGGTTTTATAATCATATGATTTAGCATATCCAATCAGCATATTAGAAAGAGACTTAAAATCATCAGTAATACCTAGCATTTCAGGAACATCTGAATTCCTCTTAAGCAGATATATTGCCTGAACATACTGATTAGGAGCTATTTCATTATTTCTTAGGCCCTTATATAGTGCTTCCAAATTTTCATATAATTCAGCATAAGTCAGCACATTCCATTTGGCCATAAGTTTACTGTATGCTTTTCTACCAGGATTAATATGCAGGAATTTTGTATTAAGCTCATTTAATATCTTATCTTTATCACAACTCCATGTATATACAAAATCAGAAACAGGCTCAGAGAAAACAAAGAATGGCTTATCATTAGCAATATAGTGATCCTTGCTGCTCGCAAAATATATTTCGTAAATATTGGGAATACCTTTTTCATTCAATTCGGTTTTTATGTTTTCCATATCTACGTTATTCTTATAAAACACTGATAGAATATAGACATTAAAGAATAAACTCTCTTTATCCAAAGAGTCTGAATCAACATCTTCTGGCAATAATGATACAATTTCATTGTAACAATCAAAAGCATATATAAGGGTTCTCAGATTTTTATCAGAATATGATGCGGAGAAACACCTCTCAACATAAGTTCTGCTTACATCACGTATCTTCGTTCCATTGTATTTCATCACCAAAGAATCAAATATATCGCAAAGCTGTACAGAGTATTCCACCGTGTATCTAATGTATTTTTCTTTGTATTTACTGAAGATCTCACTCTTATTTATCTCTTTTTCATTAGCTATGAATAGTACATGAAAACCGTTTGAGATGTACTCAGCATTAATGACATTTATTAAATCATCTAATAGAGCAGAACTCACTCTCTCAAGATCATCAAAAACCAGTATATATTCTTCTTTTTTCTCTAGAACTGTTTTTTTGGCTATGTATGGGATTGCATCTTTCATAGCACTTAGTACACGGATGATTGTACTTTTTGAATTCTTAATTGAGTCAAAATCAAGAACCTGTCTAATGGGATCAAAACTCTTTACAGATCTGTCCGCAAAAAATATCTGATTAGTGATGTTAGCAACAAGCTGTTCTGGAGTATTTACCTCAAGAAGCGATACATATGAAATTTTTCTAAAACGTGAACAATCATTAATCAGACAGTTTTTAACATACCAAGTTTTACCTATTCCCCAAGGACCTGTTATTAAAATACCATAGTCTACATTGCTATTTAAAAACCTTTACAATACTTCCTTATAAGAATCTCTCATTACTTTATAAAACTCCGTCAAAAACCTTACAGGATTGAACTACTTTAGATTTGGCAAAATTCATTTTTGATAAATAAAAAGTGTTTCCACTCAAACACATCAGTTTTCACAGA
>CAKQTF010000136.1 GCA_934276695.1 uncultured Spirochaetales bacterium | reverse complement strand
CTACAGCGGAGTGAAGAAGAAAAGGAATCTCCTCATAATTGTGACAGGCTGCATGGCAGAGAGAATGCAGGAAGAACTAAGAAAAGAAGCTCCATTCGTGGATATGGTCATAGGGACAAACGAGAAATCGAGGATACCTGATTTCATTCTTGGTTCTCCTCTTGAGTCCTATGATGAATACTCCTTCATGGATTCATATTATAAAGAAGGTGATTATTCATCGTATGTTCCTATTATGAATGGATGCAACAATTTCTGCACATACTGTATTGTCCCTTATGTGCGTGGTAGAGAAGTATCACGTAATGTAGGCGATATAATAAAGGAGATATGCTTTCTGGACTCAAAGAAGGTAAGGGAGATCACTCTTCTAGGTCAGAATGTCAATTCATACAGATCCGAGTACAATGGACAGCCTGTTGATTTTCCATCTCTTCTGGAGATCATAACGCCATATATGAAGAATATCATGTTCGTGAGATTCGAGTCTCCTCACCCAAAGGATTTCTCTGAGCATCTTATTTCTGTCATCAGGGATAATCCAAAGATTGCAAAGCATATCCATCTTCCTATGCAGTCAGGTTCTTCAAGGATCCTCAGACTCATGAACCGCCATACAACCAGAGAGCAGTTTATAGAGCTGGTAAACAAGATGAGGAAAGCAATACCATCACTCACATTCGCAACTGATGTGATGACTGGATTTCCATCTGAGACCGAAGATGAATATGGCGAGACTCTTTCTATGATGGAGATCATGGGCTGCACAGAAGCATTTATGTATTATTTCAACCCGCGGGAGGGTACTCCTGCTGCCCGGATGGAAGGGCAGATTGATGAACAGGAGAAGATCCGCAGGCTTGAAAGGCTTATTGAAGAGCAGATCCAGAGACAGAAGAGGATAAAGGAGTCATTGCTGCCATTCACTGCAGAGGTGATCATTACAGGAAAGTCCCGCGATGACGCATCAAGGTATCTTGGCCGCGGAGAGCATAATGATTATTTCAGCATAAGCACTTTAGGTTGCCATAAGGAAGGGGATATAGTTACTGTACATGCTACAGAGCTTTCCGGAAACACATTCAGAGGTGATGAAGTTGAGTGATTTTGACCGCTTTGCTGAAATCCTGGAGAAATCAAGGCGTGTGGCTGTTCTGACCGGTGCAGGAGTATCAACATTGTCTGATATTCCTGATTTCAGATCCTCGGATGGCCTGTATTCAAAGAAATTCGGGCATATGAGTGTCGAGGAGCTTCTGGATATATCATTTTTCAGAGAACATCCTGATGTGTTCTATTCGTGGGCAAAGGATAACTGGTATGTTATTGGCGACAGAAAGCCGAATATCATACACACGACACTGAAAAGGCTTGAGGATCTAGGCTTGTTAAGTGAGGGGATTTTCACTCAGAATATAGATGCGCTTCATCAGAAGGCTGGATCCAGGAAGGTCTTTGAGCTTCATGGTTCTCTCATGCGTGGGTATTGCATCAACTGCAATTCCTACTATACATATGATGATATTTCCATAATGGTCCATAGTGGAATGGTCCCTGTCTGCCGCAGCTGTGGTGGCATTATTAAGCCTGATATTGTATTCTATGGGGAGAATCTTGATTTATCTGTTCTGAAAAGAGCAGAAATTGCATTCGGGAATGCTGACCTAGCGCTTGTCCTCGGCTCTTCATTGGTTGTGAATCCGGCAGCTTCGTTGCCTTATATAACAGCAGAAAAGGGTCGGGATGTTGTCATAGTGAATCGTGACAGGACTTATTTGGACAATTATGCATCATTGGTTTTCAGGGATCTGGAATCATTCTTCAGCGAACTATCAAGGTATCTGAGCGGAAAGCATCAGCTTTTTTGATTACATTGCCTATTGATTGTAATCAGATAACTTAGTATATTCTGACATGGATACCTTGGGGGTGTTCTGGTTTCGACTGGCTTTGCTATGCCGTAGACTGCGATTCAAGAGCTGACTTGTAAAACCGGCAAAAAAAATTAAATGCAAAGAAAGAAGACGACGAGTTCGTATCTGACGACGCATACGCTTTAGCTGCTTGATTGCAGCTTCAGCTGGAGATCTTCACTTTAAGTTCCTGAAGCGCTGATTTCCTTATACTAGGGAGCTTGCCTTTTCTGATGTGCTGGCAGAAAAGGGACTTAAGGCACTGCAATGCGGGGACGCTGGTTCCACTGCTGAACTGCATCTAAGAACTGAACTGGGACTATAATCGTAGATGTTTATGGGTGGATTGTTAGGACGGGAGTTCGAGTCTCCCCACCTCCATATTATGGGAGTTCTTCAGCATGGGCACAAAGCTTGATATACGCATAATAAGGACAAAGGAACGGCTGAAGAATGCGCTGCTGGAGCTTCTTAAAACAGAGCATATAGAGGATATATCCATAAGCGAGATATGTGCAAAGGCTTCTGTTAACAGGAATACCTTCTATTCTCATTATCAGAGTGTCAAAGATCTGCAGAGTGAGATAGAAGGGCAGTTCATGGAGATGATAATATCAAAAATACATGTCAGCTCTGATACGATAGATTCTGTTTCTGATATCATGGATCAGCTTCTTGAATGTGTTGCAGATAATGCCGAGCTTTGTTCTCTGCTTTTTTCTGATAATGGTGATAAGAGCTTCCTTAAGACAATACTGTTCTTTGCTCTTCCATCCGCAGTCAAGAACTGGTCAGATGAGCTGCATATCAGCATGGATGATGCAACACTGCTTTATTACTATATAATAGGCGGTTCAATCAGCGTAATTGAGCTCTGGATAAAGAATGGCTTCAAAGAGAGCCCCCATGATCTCAGCATAAAGCTCAACAGCCTGATCCTCGACGGGCAGAATGCATTCCGCCATTGATCAGCAGTTAAGATCTCTTAGTGTCCTTCTGGCATCCCGTGCCAGGTCCTTCTCCTTTATCGCTTCCTTCTTATCATGCAGATTCTTTCCTCTGGCTAATCCTATCTTCATTTTTATGAGATTCCCTTTCAGGTAGATCTCAAGAGGGACTAATGTGAAGCCCTTTTCATTGACTCGTCTCTGCATTTTTTTTATTTCCTGTCTATGTGCAAGAAGCTGTCTCTTCCTCTCTGCGCTATGATTGAAAATGCTTCCATGGGAGTATGGCTGGATCAGAAAACCTATAAGGATAAGGTTCATGTCCTTTATAATCACATAGCTGTCAGAGAAAGAGCATTTCCCTTCCCTGACAGACTTTACTTCTGTGCCCTGCAAGGCAATCCCGCATTCAATATCCTCAATGATCTCGTAGTTGAAATATGCTTTTTTGTTTTTCTGTATAAGCTTGAATGAATCATTCATGTGATACCACCCTGAACCCTACATATTCACTTGTCTCTGATTTTGATATCACACCTACAGATTCTCCTGTGATGCCATTGCTGATATAGCTTCCGCCTTTTATCACAATGTCATCATACCCATATGGATCGGTGTATGTATAATCAAAAACCCTTGCAAGTGGTATGTAATCCGTGCATGTGAATTCCCATAGCTGACCAAGCATCCCTATTGGGTATTCATCAGATCTATCCATTGCGATAAGCGAGCTATAGTATTTCCTTCCAGGAACGCTTTCTTCTGCTATATACCATTCTGCCTCGGTTGGTAATGAATAACTTCTGCCTTCCTTCTCGCTTAACCATTCTGTGTATGCCTCGGCTGCATAATAGCTGATTGCCCTGATCGGTTTCTGGGATGCAATCCTGGTTGAAAGGGTAATCCCATTCAGATAGCCTGCATCGACTAAGCCTTCTGCGATAAGGCTTTCTGTATTGGATTTTGCCCACTTCGGATTTGCTTCAGCAAAAAGGGCATATTCATATTCCGTGACAGCTCTCTGTGATATTGAGAATCCTCCAGCTGATACTGTGACAGGATATGTGTTTGTGTCAGGGTATGTGATTCTGATTGCATCAGTGCCCATTGCGACATCATTGTACTGATCATATCTGAACATATCCCCATCTTTAGTCCCTGCATATGCAATATTGCTGCTGCTTCTCATCTTTGTTACACCATCTCCATCATACAGCATGGAAAGAGTGCTTTCGAAATCAGAGATGTCAATTGGAATCCCATTATCTTCCAGGATTCCTACAGCCTGTGTAAAGTCATCATAAAGCTCTCTGGATGTGATATGCATTGCTCCGTATACCATTGCCTTCTGGATTTCCTCGGCAGGACACCCGAATGTGAC
>CAKQTF010000135.1 GCA_934276695.1 uncultured Spirochaetales bacterium | reverse complement strand
GTATACTTCATCGACAACAAGGAAGATATCATGGCGCTTGCATAGCTCCAGAAGTGCCCTGAGCTCTTCTGTGGTATAGATATGGCCTGTAGGGTTATTCGGAGAACAAAGCAGTATGCCTGTCGTCTTCTTATTTATCTTATCCTCAAATGCATCTATTGATGGAAGGACAAAACCATTTGAAGATGAGGATGTCACTGGTCTGAGATTGACCATCGCAACATTGGCGAATGTTGCAACGTTAGTATAGTAAGGCTCCGGTATGATGAACTCATCATATGGATCACAGAGTGTGATCAGCGCAAACTGAAGCGCCTCAGACCCGCCTGTTGTGATTATGATATTATCCTCTGTGAGATCGCAGATGCCGAATTTCCTATAGTAGTCCAGCATTGCATGGCGGAGCTTGAACTCCCCCTCTGAAAGGCCATAGGCAATGGTTGGCTCATTATAATTATGGATAGCCTCAAGTGCCTCTATAGGTGTCTTGATATCAGGCTGTCCGATATTAAGATGAATGACATGCACCCCATTCTTCTCCGCAGCCCTGGAATAAGGCACAAGGCGGCGGATCGGAGAGCACTGGAACCCGGAAATTCTATTTGACATCTGCATACAGAGCACCTCTCTTTGTTTTTCAGTCTAGATTTTCTGAAGGAACCACAGCAGAGGCATTTGACTGAGATGAATCAATGAGCTTCTGTATGAAGCGCCTGTTATCAAGAAGCGGGGAAATGCTCCTTCCATGATGCAGGCGGGAGATGACCCTTGCAAACAGCTCTGTCACATCAGCCTGCACGAACCATTCCTTCTCAAGAAGGCCCTTGCCCTGATATACAGCATTCGTACCGATGATCCTCCAGAATACGCCCTCTTTGTATGCAGCATCGAAATTCTCGATTGCATTGCCGTTGAAGAAAGGCAGGGATACCATGCATATGATCTTCTTAGCGCCCCTGTTCATCAGCTCGCGCATTGCAATGATCATAGTACCGCCAGTTGCAATCATGTCATCAGCCATGAGGACAGTCTTGCCTTTGACATCACCAAGCAGGTTTATGCTCTTGATGTTCGAATGCTTTGCATCCTTTGAGACAACAGAATAGTCCCTTTCCTTATACAGCACAGCAAGAGGCCTGTGCAGTCCCTGTGCATAGAACTTGTTTCTTGAAACAGCTCCTGTATCAGGGGATACGACTACAAGATCAGGATCAGAGAAGTCAATGAGCTTTCTCAGGCACATGAGAGTCTGGTATGATCCATGGAGGTTTTCTAAGTGGCATGTAGTGAATGAGTTCTCGATCTCCCTTGAATGGATGTCGAGGGTTATAATCCTCGATACTCCGAGATTCTCGCAGAAATGAGCAAACATGCTTGCTGTGAGCGCCTCGCGTGCTGCCTTCTTATGCTGTCTTGCATATGGATATGTAGGCAGTACAAGAGTCACTGACTCAGCACCTGCAAGCTTAACAGCATTTATTGTAGTGAACAGGAACATCAGGTGGTCATTCACGCTGATCGGCTGAGGCTCATCAAGTCCTGCGACCTTAATCGGCGCGCAGTTTGACACATCGTGGATTATATAGACATTGAGGCCTCGGACAGGATCAATGATCTCAGCCTTCTCCTCTCCGTTTGCAAAGCGCGTATATTTCACGTTTATCGTGAGATCCGGGCAGTGGAATGAGGAAGGGAGCTTACCTGTAGGAATCTTCCTGGAATCGAGATCATCGAGAAGAGTGACCTCCTTCAGCAGTTCCTCAGGACTTATCTCATGGCGCTTTGTGAGCGCATCTGAGAGCTTTTCGTATCTATCAATGTAAAGACGGCGGAGATGCTTTACGACTTTTCCAGTAAAATACTCGGAGCCTGGGCCAGCAATGACTCCAAGCTTATGTGGTTTAATGATGCTCATGGTGCTTTCACTTTATAACAATTCAATCAAATGATTCAAGGCAAGTTTGGATATTATGGCAAGGCAGCCAATGTTTAGCTAATGTTAAATTTCCGGGCTTTTGCTTTACACCATCTTAACAGAACAGCGCTTTTACTGCTTTAATCTGATAATATGGACATTCTGATAACCATAATCAACATTGCAGGCTCTGTCGGTCTTTTCCTCTATGGAATGAAGCTGCTCTCAGATGGCCTTCAGAAAAGCACAGGAAGCAAGCTTAAGGTCATACTAAAGGCTATGACAGCAAACAGAGTGATGGCAATCATTACCGGAATGCTGCTGACCATGGTAATACAGTCCTCATCAGCCACGACTGTCATGGTAGTCTCTTTCGTGAATGCGGGTCTGATGAACCTTGTTGAGGCAATCGGCGTAATACTCGGAGCGAATATCGGGACCACTGTGACAAGCTGGATAGTCGCACTGCTTGGATTCAAGATGGACATCGTGATCCTTGCTCTTGCCTCTGTAGCCATTTCCCTCCCATTTTTCTTCTCTGAGAACATGAAGAAAAGGGAGATATCAGAGATCCTGCTAGGCTTCGGATTCATCTTCCTCGGACTCAACTACCTGCAGAAATCAATGCCGGACATCTCACAGCATCCTGAGATACTTGAATTCCTGTCAAGATTCAACAATGATTCACTCTCTGCACTGCTTGTATGCGTTGTTGTCGGGGCTGTGATAACAGCAATAGTCCAGGCATCAGCTGCGACAATGGCAATAACAATCACAATGGCTTATAACGGCTGGATCGGAGTATGGGCAGCTGCTGCACTCTGCCTTGGCCAGAACATAGGAACAACGATAACTGCCCTCATTGCCTCACTATCAACAGATACGAACGGAAAGAGGACAGCACTTGCGCATACACTCTTCAACGTAATAGGCTCTGTCATAGCGATAATCTTCTTCAGGCCGCTGATGCACTTCGTGAATGCAATCACGCCAGGTGATATATTCACATACACAGGAAAGGACCTGACAGACTCACTGCCAGCCTTCCTTGCAATGTTCCATAGCATATTCAATCTCGTGAATACACTGCTGTTCTTCCCATTTGTCAGGCCATTTGCCTCACTGATCGAGCATATCATACCGGAGAAGGATAAAGCGGATGATGGCTCATACCACTTCAGATATCTTGCTAATACACGTGTTGATACGCCTGAAGTGTATCTGATTGCAGTCTCGGACGAGGTGATGAAGATGGGAGAGCTCACCATTGGGATGTTCAAGGAATACCAGGAGATCTCCACAGACAGGACTGATGAAGCGAAGATAGCAGACCTTAAGAAGAAAGAGGAATACGCAGACCAGATGCAGGAAGTGCTGATCAATTTCTGCGTCCATATGCTTCAGGACTCGCAGACACCTACTAATGCTGGAATACTGAACAAGCTGATCAGGATAATAGACGAGACAGAATCAATAACTGACAGCATATACAATCTTGCCAAGCTGTGTGAGACAAGGGACAGCGAAGGCCTGAAGTATACAGACAAGGAAAAGAAGGAGCTTGCGGATTACAATGAGCTGACACGCACGCTTCTCAGCCTGGTCACAGAGAACCTCGGCAAGCCACTTGGAGCAGATGGGATGCAGAAGGCTAAGGAACTTGAGGAGAAGACAAACAGCGAGCACCAGAGGCTTGCGAACAAGTGCCATGACAACCTAGGATACCCAGACTGCTCTGTGAAGGCAGAGATGATCTACCTTGAAGTAATAAGGAACCTTGAGCATATCAGTGACTATGCACTGAACATCGCAGAGTCAGCATTCGGGATGAGCACAATCAGCAGGTGACAAGATAGGCCTTGAGATCAGCAATCGCTTCCTGGTCTGCAGGAAGCCAGTGCACAGTGTCAAGCTCATCCGGCTTCAGCCATGCAGAGCTCTCATGCTCAAGAAGCTCAAGGCCGCCTCTGATAAGCCTTGCAATGAAGATATGCATTGTGAGGTGGAATGATGGATAGTCATATTCCACTGTCCTGAGGGGAGCTATGATCTCAATATCAGAGTTAAGCTCCTCATGGATTTCCCTCTTAAGCGCATCCTCTGCACTCTCTCCCTCTTCAAGCTTTCCTCCCGGGAACTCCCAGAGATCCCGGAATTCACCATATCCTCTCTCAGCAGCAAATATGCATCCATCATCCCGGATGATCACTGCAGCTGCAACACTGATGCTCTTCATCAGAGAACAACCTCCTCGATTCCCGGAATCAGGCCTTCATAAGCCATGCGGAGAGCAGCTGAGCGATCTTCGATTGCTGTGCTTATGCTGCCAAGCCATT
>CAKQTF010000134.1 GCA_934276695.1 uncultured Spirochaetales bacterium | reverse complement strand
TACCCCTTAAATTTCAACAGCAATAGGCTGCTGTGCCTGATGTGGGTGCTCTGCACCTGCATAGATTTTGATATTAGTGAAAAGCCTTTCGCCAAGCTTGCCTGAAGGAAGCATTCCCTTCACTGCATGCTCCATAGGGTAGGTTGGCTTTCTTGCAATCATCTGGCCATAGTTCTCAGCCTTGAGTCCGCCTGGGAACATTGAATGACGGTAGTACATCTTATCCTGTACCTTGTTTCCGGTGACTGTAGCCTTAGCAGCGTTTATGATGATCACATAGTCCCCCATATCCTGGTGAGGAACATACTCTGGCTTATTCTTACCGCGGAGAATCCTAGCAGCTGCAACAGCTACTCTTCCGAGGTTCTTTCCCTCTGCATCGATGATATACCATTTCTTTTCCATCGTTGCTGGTTTTACAAAAATAGTCTTCATAACTACACCTTAATAGAATATTATCCAGGGAAACACCATTTCCCTTTCTTCAGGAACACACCTCTCTTAGGGTCACCGCATCCTTCTGGGCTATCCTATCAAGAGAGTCTACCTGGGAAAGGATCGGGAGGAGCTTTCGCCCCATACACACTCTTTTCAAGGACGCTGGTTCCAGAAAGAACCTAAGAGACAGCACTCAGCTAAGCCTATGCACTGCTTCAAGCGTGGGATATTTTTACATAATCAGCATATGCCATAAAAGCACATACGCGAGTGATTATATAGGAAACTGCATTTTCATGTCTAGTCCTGAAATGCAGTTAATAAACTTCCCAGGAAAGCGTCCAAGCACCGCCACTCATATCTTCTCCAGAGGAGCCTTGCCTTCAACGAACTTCGCCCTGTTCTTTGAAAACTGGACTGTGAGGATGCGCTTCCCATCAGCCCTTTCCTCTATCTCAGTGACAGTGCCTTCCCCATAAGAAGGGCTTATGAGCCGGTCACCAGCGCTGAAACGGACAGCGGAGGTCTTCACTGCAGTGGCTTTTGGCTTCTTTGGGATATCCATATCGATGAGAGAAGCCCATGAAGGGCGGTTCTCAGCTTCGGTCCTCGGCTTGTATTCAGTGCTGTGGCCTACATACGAATATGGATCAGTCCCACGGCTGTAGCCAGAGAAAGAAGAGCCGGGATTCCTCTCTGAAGAGGCTGATCCGCTTCTATAGATCTCATCCACTTCACCCTGAAGAAGCTCACGTGGGATCTCTCTCAGGAAACATGAAGGGATAGCATATTCAGTCCTTCCCCACTGCTTTCTTGTCCTGGCAAACGAGAGGTAGAGGCTTTTCCTCGCTCTTGTCATCGCAACATACAGTATCCGCCTCTCCTCCTCCTTCTCCTTCGGCGATTCAATCGTCCTGCCTGGAATCAGATGCTGCTCCAGGCCGACAACGAAGACCCTGTCGAATTCAAGGCCCTTTGTATTATGCATTGTTATCAGCGTCACGCCTTTCTCATCCCGCGGGTCATGGGATCCCATAACTGTTGTATCAAGAGTCAGCTTCTCAAGGAATCCGGAAAGCGCATCCCGGCCTGTGCCAGCCTCTGAGAGTATGCTGACAAGCTGGCCTAGGTTCTCGAGCTTCGTTGTCCTAATCGCCTTGTCGCTCTCACTCTCATACAGCCCATAGAGCCCTGATGCATATAGTGCATCCTCCATCATCTTACCGAGGTCTGATCCATCATCAAGGGCCTTCTCAGCACTGCGGAGCGCATTCAGGAAAGCAAGGGCTCCGTTCTTAGCCTGTCCGTTCTCTTTCTCAGTATATGCAGCAAGGGCCTTATCTATATCATCAGAGAGCGAGAGTATCTTATTGATCTTCTGCTCGCCTATCCCGCGCGCAGGCTTGTTTATTATGCGGCGGAATGACACATGGTCCCTTTTATTCATAAGCAGATAGAGGAAAGCAAGCCCATCCTTGACTTCTTCTCTCTCATAGAACTTCAGGGCGCCGATCACCTTATATGGGATCTTCCTGTCAGTGAGCGCCTGCTCAAACGGAAGAGACTGGGCATTTGTCCTATAGAGCACTGCCGTGCTGTCATATCCGCCCAGATTGCTGATTATCGATGCAATGCGCATAGCCTCCCCGCCACCGGATGCAGAGACAAGCACAGATGGCTTCTGCCCCTTCTTGCCATCAGCAGAGACAATGTCCTTATCATGGCGTTCCTTATTATGCTTTATAAGTGCACTTGCAGGCATCAGGATCTCATTAGTGGATCTGTAGTTCCTCTCAAGCTTGATCTCCCTTACATTGTCAAAATGCTTTGAGAATGAGAGGATATTGCGGATCTCCGCGCCTCTGAATGAGTAAATGGACTGGTCATCATCCCCGACGACAACAAGCCTTGCATCATCTCCCTTGAATGCCTTCAGGAACAGGAACTGCTCAGAGTTAGAGTCCTGGTACTCATCCACAAGCACCATCTTAAAGCGTGAGTGCACATACTGAGATGCTGCACTGCCATCTGTATCCAGAAGCGCTGTGGACTTAAGGATCAGGTCAGCAAAGTCGACATTGCCTGTCTTCTCAAGCGCATCCTGATAGCTTCTGTAGTACACTCTGAAGTTAGGATCATCAGAGATCTCGCCTAGGCACCCTGATTCAGGGGTGAGTCCCAGGTCCTTTGCCTTAGATATCCTCTTCTGTATTTCCCTCAGCTCTTTCTTCTCAAGGCTCACAGCTGTGGAGAGAAGAGAGAGGCTGTCGTCATCATCATATATGCAGAAGTCCTTATTGAGTCCAGCATCCTGATAGAACCGTCTTAAAAGCCATGCGCCAAGGCTATGGAATGTCCTGATCTCAAGATGCGACAGATCAGAATCAGGAAGCATCTGCGACACCCTGTCACGCATCTCCTTTGCTGCCCTGTTTGTGAATGTTACAGCAACAATCTCGCTTGGTCTGTATATGCCACGCTCAAGCGCATATGCAATCTTAGCCGTTATTGTCCTTGTCTTTCCCGATCCGGCACATGCAAGAAGCAGCAGATTATGGTCAAAATCCAGAACAGCTTCCCTCTGCTCCGGATTCAGCGTGTCAAGATCAATCAATTTTCACACCTTCGAGGTCCACGCCCCTGACAGCCCTTATGCCGACAGATACGACATCGCCAGGCTTCATATCACGGCCCATCACAACAGTCAGCCCATCAACATCAGGAGCTTCAGAATATATCCTTCCTATTGCGAGGTCCTCTCCTTCCACCTTCTCTTCGATGAGAGCCCTGTATGTGTTTCCGACAAACTGCTGAAGGCGCCTCTCAGTTATGCCGCTCTGGACCTCTTCCAGCTCCTTCTGCCAGCGTTCTGCTGTCTTATGTGCCTTATTGTGCTCTCTGGCGCCTCTCATTCCATATGCAGGAGTGTCTTCCTCCCTTGAATATGTGAAAGAGCCCATCCAGTCCAGCTCTGCCAATCTGACAAAGCGCAGAAGCTCATCAAAATCCTCACGCTCTTCTCCGGGGAATCCGAGCATCAGGGTCGATCTGACAACAGCACCAGGGCACTTCTCCCTTATCCTCCTGACAAGCCCTGCATAGACCTCAGAGCTTCCTGTGCGCCTCATAGACAGCAGTATCCTATGGGATGCATGCTGGAACGGTATATCAAAATAAGGCAGGATCTTCTTCCTCTCCGCCACCAGATCAATCAGAGGCTCAGGGAATGTATCCGGGTGTATGTAGAGCATGCGCAGCACAAAATCACCTTCAAGGGATGACAGCTCATCCATAAGCTCAACGAATCTCGAGTGCCCGTACAGGTCAATGCCATATGCACCGAGGTCCTGTGCTATTATGTTTATCTCATACACGTTCTCTGATATAAGGCGCTTAGCCTCTTCTACCACCTTCTCGAAAGGACGGCTTCTGAGTGGACCGCGTATGACAGGAATCGCACAGTATGAGCAGCAGTGATTGCAGCCTTCGCTTATCTTAAGATAGGCGCTTCTCGGGAATCCAAGCAGCTCCTTCCTGTCATCCCTTTCCCGGTCCGGATCAGGATAAGGAGGGATCAGTACCTGCTTCTTATCAAGATTCTCAAGCACTTCAGGGAAAAGAGAGAGGTCATGATTGCCGAATATGGCATCAGCCTCATCAAGCTCCATCTCCTCGCCATAGCGCTGGGCAAGACAGCCTGCCATTATTATCCTGGCATCCGGATTCAGCTCCCTGAGAGAGAAGAAAGTATTTACTGACTCACTTTTCGCGCTTTCAATGAAGCCGCATGTATTCACTACGATGAGGTCTGCATCCTTTGCATCCAGAGTCCGCACATATCCATCTTCTTCTGCATACGAGAGCAGGATCTCAGAATCAACCTGGTTC
>CAKQTF010000133.1 GCA_934276695.1 uncultured Spirochaetales bacterium | reverse complement strand
ACCCAGAGATCAAGCTCTATGCCAATAAGCCGCAGTATCTTGATGACCACTTCCAGGTAGCTGAAGGAGTCTTCTTCGCAGGTGACGGAGCCGGCACAAGCAGGGGGATAACAGGTGCATGGGCCAGCGGCATCAGGGCCAGCGAGGGAATGCAGGAGTATATCAGATAATCAGAGCTCGAAATCCCACATCATTTCGAGCCATGATATCAGGAGGTCCAGCCAGCTCTGGACCTCTTTCATTTCAGAGCCAGTCTCCCTTCTTGCTGTCGAAAGCCCATGCCTGCCATTCGGATAGAGATGAAACTCAGCACTGACACCGAATGAAAGAAGCGCCTTAAGGAACATAAGAGAATTCTCTACAGGCACTTTCGCATCCTCTGCAGTATGCCATATGAAGCATGGAGGAGTATCAGCTGAGACCTGAGTCTCAAGGGAATAGTACTCCATAAGCCTGCTATCGCGCCCATGCGTTATCATATCCACAGAGCCCTTATGGCAGTATTCACCTGTCGTTATGACAGGATAGGCAAGAATGCCCAGCGAAGGCCTTGCATCAGGCCCATAGCCCTTGTGATGGCATAGAAGCGATGCAGCGACATGGCCGCCTGCACTGAACCCCATCACGGCAATCCTATCCGGATCAACATCGAAGGCATCCGCCCTTTCCCTTATCCTGATAAGAGCATCAGCAAGCTCTGATTCTGGGCTTGAGATGCTGATGTCATCACAGATGCTGTAATAGAGGATGAAGACCTGAAAGCCCGCAGAGAACAGCGGAAGCGCAACCGGGTCAGCCTCCCTCGGAGACAGATGGACATAGCCGCCGCCAGGGCAGATCACTACTGCAGGGCGCTTTCTGTATGACTGGCAGTACGGTGTGAGATCCTCATGGATATAAGCCTTTACGGTGGCAGCTGCACTGCCTACTCTGAATGTTTCTGATATCATAAAGGCTATTATGAACCAATAGAAGACTGTGTTCCACTGCCTGCGAGTTTGTTATAATCACTAATTATCTTATCTCTGAACGCATCTGCGCCGAATTCAAACGGAAGCTGCTGGAACTGCTTCTCGATATCATTTAGTAAGCCAGGATTACTATATAGGCTCTCCATGATATCAAGCTGTGCTGTGAGGTTATCCTCACACCATCCGACCGGGTACTCACTGAAGAAGTCAGCGATTGATCTTGCCATGTAAAGCACTTCGCTTATAATGCATGGCCTATGCATGTAAATCGCTTCCATCAGAGCATTTGCACCTGTCTTGCCATACTGGACATCACATGCTGAGAGATAATCGGGTACATTATCAACAAACCCTGCACGCACGAGGCCAAAATCAGGATACTGCTTCTGAAACCTATCATATGCATGTGCTGTGCTCCTGCTTCTTCCGCCTATGACAACGACCTGCACATCAAGGCCTCTCTCTGCAAGCCCATAGAGCACTGAGGGGTTGCCTATTCCCTCTCCTCCAAGGTTAATAAGGACCGTGAACTTATCCTTGAGTCCAAGCTTCACTCTTGCATCCTTACGGCTCAGCCTCTCACACGAATCAAACCTACGCTGAAGAGGGAAAGGGCATACAGATGCCTTTGCCCGGCTCTCCCCGGCCTGAACCATATGCTCAAGCCCCATATGGGATGCAATGTACATCCTTGCAACATCATCGGAAACACCTGCTTTCGGAATATCAAAGATGTCCGGTGCATACTGGAAGACAGGGCACTCAGCCCCGATATGCTTCAGAAGAAGCGGAATGAGCACGCCGCCAAGGAAATGCGTTGAGACTATGAAATCCGGCTTTGAGGCCTCATACCAGTGGCGGAACCTCTCTATCCTGTTCCCATAGTATATCTGCATGCGTATGGCCTTGTTATTCTTCGCTGAATCAGTCATCCTATGCAGCCTGACCTCAAGCCATGGATGATGAAGGCAGATCCGCCAGTCATATTTTATGAAGCTTCTCCATATGCATTTCCCGAACATGGAGAAAAGCTCTACGAGCTCAGTATCATGCCCGGCATCCCCGAAGCTGTCTGCAAGAGCCTTTGCAGGAATATAATGGCCCTTCCCTGCATTGACATACACAAATGCGCCTTTCATATAAACACCTCAGCTGTTACCGATGATAGCTGAATCAGTGAAATAATTCATCAGTGATTTACCACTAAATCGATGACAGCAGTCATTTCGCATATAGTCATAAACAGCTATGCTGCAGCAGCAGAAAAGGACAGGCGCAATGCCTGTCCTGACGGGAGGAAATGGGCAATGAATCATTCAAATGATGCAACGACCTTCATGTAAGAGCCTGGATTACGCTCGATATCTGCAACTGTCTCAGGCACTTCCCCTATGCTTATCACCTCAGTCAGTATCTTCATCATATCGACCCTGCCTGATCCGATGAGATCAAGAGCCTCCTCGAATTCGCCAGCGCTCGTGCGTGCACCCCTTATGTCGATCTCCTTCTTCGTGATCATATCAGTAGGCAGGCTTGTCTCCTTCTTAGGCCATCCTGTGAAAGTGATTCTGCCAGCATTTGACACATAGTCAAGAGTCGACCGGATCGCAGCATTGGCACCTGAGCATTCCATGACCAGCTCAGCCATCCTGCCCCCTGTGATCTCCGAGATAGCAGCAACGGCATCCTCCTTCCCGGAATTGATCACATGCTCGATTCCAAGGCTTCTTGCGAATCCAAGCCGCTCATCAACAATATCAATCAGGATTGCATGCGCACCATAAGCCTGCGCAGCCATGCCAGCAACAAGCCCTATAGGGCCGGCTCCGACAATAACGCAGTGCTCGCCGCTTCTAAGGCCGCCTCGGTGTATCCCATGCAATGATATCGTAAGCGGCTCTGCCATCGCAGCCTGTACCATTGTCATTCCATCAGGGATCCTAACAAGAAGGTCTGCAGGATGAGTGAAGTACTCGGACATGCCTCCATCCACATGAACGCCTAGGACCTTCAGGTCCGTACAGCAGTTCGTTCTCCCGATTGAACACGGATAGCAGTGCCCACAGTAGATATATGGGTCAACCACCACCCTGTCTCCAGGCATGATCCCGTTCCTGTTGCCAGACGGTATGGATACCACAGTGCCAGCGAGCTCGTGGCCTATTATCCTCGGATATGTCACAAGCCCGTTAGTTCCCCTGTATGCCCCGATATCGCTTCCGCATATCCCGGCAGCAGAAATCCTTATAAGCGCCTCTCCTTCTGATGGAACAGGCATAGGTACATCAATGCATGAGATATCCCATGGTCTTCTGAGTTCTATCGCTTTCATATAGCCCCATCAGAGTGAGCATATGGTATTCCAGACCTCATCGATCACAGGAATGCCATTCTCAAGATTATCCTTTCTCGTATTCCACTCAATCTCTCCTGGGTAGAATACCTTTCCACCTTCCTTCTCAGGAACAGATGAATTGATATCATCAGCAATCGCAGACACAATGCTATCAGTGAGCTCAGTGCTGTTCATCTTTGATGGATCAATCGCAATCATTATCTGTGTAAGCCCGACCTCATCTCCGAATGTTCCTATGGCCTTCACTGAATTGGCATCAGACAGGACAGTCGCAACCGCATCAAGTGCGATTGATATGCCGCTGCCTTTCCAGTATCCCATCGGAAGCACACGCCATGACTTCTCTATCTCTGCAGGATCAGTCGTGAGATTGCCCTTCGTATCATATCCGCCATAGACTGGCAACTGCAGCCCTTTCAGCTTATACTCCTCAATCTTCCCGTATGAGAACTGCGATACAGCACAGTCCACCACTATATGCTGTCCATTGCTTCTCGGGACTGCAATGATGAACGGATTGTTCCCGATCTTCCTGTCCTTTCCGCCCCATGCAGGCATATTAGGCTGCGTATTCGACCAGCATATGCCTATGCAGCCAGCATCCGCAGCCTGCCAGCCATATGCACCGCCGCGCATCCAGTGGTTGTTGTTTCCAATGGCAACAATGCCGATTCCATACTGTCTCGAAAGATCAACGGCCCTTGCCATTGCGCGCCTTGCATTCAGAGGTCCGAAGCCTCTGTGGCCATTCCAGCGCTCAAAGGCCATGAACGAATTCTCGCATGTCGCGATATTCTCCGGCTTTATCGTTCCATGATCCAGATACTGGACCACACGCGGGAACCTGTTGATTCCATGCGAATATATGCCATCAAGGCTGTTATCAGCGAACACAGAAGCTGCTGCATCTGCATTCTCAGCATCAAAGCCACGGGACATGAGGACACGCCTGAACTGGCTTTTAAGCTCATCATACTTAACTCTCATATAATAAATCTCCTTAATACTCTAT